>DASYAJ010000294.1:0-4947 GCA_036501405.1 Kapaibacterium sp. (SeqCode) | reverse complement strand
GAATTCGCCGTGACCTGAAGGTCACGGCTACATTAGATCGTTCTATGTCTAAAGGGCATGGGTGGCTTTTCACTATTTTTTAGTCGTATGAAATATTTTCGATTTTTATGGCGAGCATCGTTCGGATTGCTCTATTTTATTATGGTTCCGACGGCGGGGGCGCAACTCTCGTCGCCGATGCTTCCGGGGCTTTATTCCAACTGCGATTTTTGCATGTGTTCGGAGGGGATTTCGCCACTCGAAATGGGCGGTTCGTCGCTTCGGATCGATTCGCGGTACACGGAACTGAGTCAGGAATTTTCGAATGGAGACCGGGTTTCGAATCCAACGAATGCTCGCGAAACTTATTTTACGAATACGTTATCCTTCACGCAAGGGATCGTGAGCAGTCTTTGCGCTACGATAATCGTTCCCTTCGCGCGAAAGGACGAGAGCGGTATCGAGTCAGGGATGCAGCCAATTACGAATATCGGTATCGGCGATATTTCGATCCTTGCGAGATATAATATCATTGCCGATCATCGGATGGGCGATACGAGGATCGTTTCGGTGACGGGTGGAATCAAGTTTGCGAATGGTTCCACTTCGCTCATAGAACAGGACGCGCCAAGCATGAGCGGTCAGGCTGCCGATCCCGATATGCAGCTTGGGACCGGGACGACGGATTTCTTTGCGGGAACCGGAATGCTCCTCGGTTTCGATAACTGGAGCATTGGAGCAAATCTATTAGCGGGCATTCGTGGATTCGGTTCCGGAGCGGCCGGACATGTTTATGGCAATAATCTGAACTACGATTTAACAGGCCGCTATCGACTATACGAGCCGGAGGTAAACGTTCCGGGGATGATACAACCGACGATCTTCGGTGCGTTTGGGATTCGTGGCGAATGGCGTGGTTACGAGCTTCAGGATGGCCAGCCGCTCGATAACGATTCGCTGGGGTGGTCCGGCGGAAACGTCCTTTATTTGACTCCGGGAGTGCAGCTCTTTTTCACGCCTCGGCTTTCGCTCGATCTCGCAGTGTGGCTGCCTGTCGTTCATGCGCTGCATGGCGAACAATTAGGCGAAACAGTGAAAGTTCTCGGTGGGCTACAGCTCGGGCTTTGATTGGATGATCGATCATGCTGGATGATTGGTCATCGACTTGGCACAGCACTCGCTTAGGAAGCGGCCTATAATGGCGCTCCGAAAACGGCTACGGCAACTCTGGCTCGTTCTGCTATCGCTGATGATGATATTTCATTCTCAGGCTGCAGAATGCTTTACGGCGAACGGACACAACGTCATCGAAGCGACGGCATATCGGCACCTTCTTGGCCGGATGAATATCCCGCAGCTTTCGATAATTGCCGGGCACCCATTTTCCGGCAAGGACGCGCTCGACATTTTGATCGCCTATCGCATACTCGATGCGCCGCGAGGCTGGTGGCGAGAGAATGTCAAGGATCCCTTGAGTCGGCTTCCGGTCATTCGGAGTGGGAACCTGGATTATATCCTTTCGCGGCAGTTCGAAGGGAACTCCCAGTGCTTTCACTTCATGGCGCGCGCGAGCGATGTCTATTGGGACACGACCACGGATCCCATTCATCACTATCCGCACATGCTCTACGATTCGGCGTATCCGCGATGCATCGCGTTTTTGACATCGACCTTCCACATCATTCTGCACAATGCGTTAGCGGCGCGATCGGGAGATCACGATGTTTATGGGCTGATGCACTCCATCGCCGATTCTTACTCTGCTGCCCATTGCGAGCGCGATTCCAATGCGACCAAAACGGGAGTCCGATGGACCATTCTTTATCTCAAAGTTTGGGAACCTACCGCCTACATTCCCTATCTATTTCATCCCGACGCGAAACCATTTTTCGATGGACCCTGGGGACATAAGATGACCGACGACCGCGATTACGACTATTGGAAGGATGCCGACGGCGCACCAATGGAGCGCCAGCGTCTTTCGGAAGATGAAGCGGTGATGGATACCGATTGCTCCTCTTCGACGAATCCGTATCAGGTCGAGGATGGCTGTCTTTCGCCGCGAGCAGAGCAAGCAGTGAATGCCGTCGAATCGTTGCTCATGGTGCTGGCGGAGAATGTGTTGCGGGAGAAACTCTATCACGGAATCGATACTGCCTTCGAACACGCAAGCTGGAAGGATTATCTCGCCACCTATTTCGCAGGCTGGAAAGATATTGACGATGACGCCAATCTCGATCTGCGTGTTGCGACGAACGTTGCGCCTGCGCGGTTTCTCCGACCGGATGAAACCGAATGGCGTCCGCTTTTTCAGGTTGGAATCGATTATCATCCCACGTATGATGGATTGTATGCCGAAGATGTCACCGCCGACCTCAATCTCGATATCCCCGTAGCGATGTTCGGACCCGTTGTGCCGGGAATCGTTCTCGATTTCGGCGAGCGGGAGTATGGTGGCACGCTTGTTCCAAGGATGCAGAGAAGTTCCGAAATTTTACGTCTCGGCTATGCGATGGCCTTCGAATTCGCCGACGATTTCATCATTCGAACCGTTCCCTTCGAACGCGAATTTGTCATGACTGCACATCATGCTGGCGAGACACGGAACCTCGTTTCGTTCCTTCAGGTCCAGGGCATGATCGATCGGCATTTTTGGTTCCGACTCGAAGCCCCGCGCTTTTCCAATCAAGGGTGGATCAAAAACGATTACGGCGTTGCCGTAGGGATTTCGGAGGGTTGGGACTTCGGGAAGTGGTTCTCCGAACATACCGGCGATGACGAACCGCTGGCACTCCAAGGCGAGAAGTGGAACGTACCCGATACCGAGCAAATCAAAACCGCGGAACTCGGTTCCGGCAAAAGCATTTCAGGAACGATTATCGATATGCGGTTCCGGCATGACGCGAACCGGCTCTTCACCGCGTCCCTGCAACTGCTCTGGGATCGAAATTCCAGCGGAGAACGAAACAAAGGCCTGGCCAATGGGGTGGAGCTGTATTATGCGCCCTCCTCCCAAGTACCATCGACGGTGCTGTCCACCACTGCCGAGGCTGGATATGTTTTGCGCTATTATCTCAATCCGCACCTGGCGATCACTTCCGATCCGATTGAAGCTGTCTCTGCGATCAATGGAACTGTTCCGCACCCTTCTGGCAATTTGCGGTGGGACGCGGAAACCTCTATCGGTATTACCGCCCTGCTCAGCCATATCGATCTTACGCTCGGCATTGCCCGTATCTCCTGGCGCGATGCTCTGGCTGGAGATAACCCCTTCTTTCAGGCCTTTCCTGCCGAGTTGCGTATTGCCGCTAATTTCTTTTGGCCCTAAAAGTTACCACATCTTACGTTCCACACGGTTCCCGTCGCTGGTAAAAAGTACGGCGCCGTCTTTATCGGTACGAAGAACGGTTGCGCCGCTTGTCATCCATCGTTTGACAATTGCGAGTGAGGGATGACCGAACAAGTTATGTTCACCCACGGAAATGACCGCGAAGTTTGGATGTGTGGCTGCGATAAAGTTCAGCGACGAACTCGTGGCGCTCCCATGGTGCGCAACTTTTACCACATTCGAATGAAGAAAAGATCCATAGGTAGAGAGCAACTTTTCTTCCTGACTTCGTTCCACATCGCCGAGGAACAGAAAGCTCGTATTGCGATAGATCACTTTTACGACAAGCATGCCGGCATGAATATCCTTCGGTGACCGATCATCCATAATCTTTGCATTCCGCTTAGGATATAAAACGTAAAGCGTCACATCCGAATCGAGGTGGAGTGTATCTCCACAGGCCAGAATACGATGAGCGACATGCTGCGCCGCTGCAAGGGAGTCAAGCGCGCGGGCCGTCCGTGTGGGAACCCGTTCGCCGCTCGAGAATAATTCGCCAATGTTGCAATGTTCCAGAAGGGAAGGGGCACCGCCGTAATGGTCGACATGCATGTGCGTGATGAAACCGGCATCGACCGTTGTGATATTCTCTGCACGCAGGAAGGGAATCGCGGTGCGCTCGATATTTGCGTTCCCATTGCGTTCCAGCCTGCCAAAATCGATGAAATAATTTTTTGCATTCGGCGTATGAAGGAAGATGCAATCTCCTTGGCCAACATCGAAAAACAGGACCTGAAGTTTGCCAGAGTTCGGTTCCAAGACAGAATTCGAGAAGGGAACATGGAGAGACCATAAAACAAAAAATCCAGCAAATACGATTGTGATTCTTCCAGCGAATTGCAGTCGCGTTTGGGAACGGAAACAAAAAATTGTACCAAGAAATAAACAGAGTAAAAAGGCAAGAGTGGGAGATGCTGCCGCACGCGCAGCCGAAGGAAGATGGGACGAAAAATGCGTCAGAAAAAGGAGCAGGTCGGTCATGTACGCCGTTGCGGATCCATAAAGCTGACCAGCCCATTGCGAAAGAGCGGCGAGGGGAAGCAGAAGAAATCCGTAAGCGGTAATGATTGCCGAAAGGGGGATAAGCGGTACATTGGCGAGAAGTCCGATGAACGAAATGCGATAAAAGTGCGCGGCGATCACGGGATAGGAAGCAATGGAAGCTCCGAGCGAAAGCGCAATTGCACTTGCGATCTCTTTTATCCATCTGCTATCGAACAGCTTTTTGTCCCAGGTTAGCGAGGTCCGCATCGGGTTTTCTTTAAGGCCAAAGAGCCAGAGTATTCTGGGAGAGATAAGAACCATTCCCAATACTCCGGCATACGAAAGCTGGAACCCGACATCGAACAAGTCTTGCGGACGTAGAAGCAGACTGATTGCCGCGGCACTCATGACGATGTTCAACGGATCGGGTTTTCGTTCCAGAAGCATCGCGATGAGATAGAGTTCGATCATGAGGAGCGCACGAACGACACTGGGTTGAAAGCCGACGATGGCGCAATAGAAAAGGATTGTGGCCATCGTGATTCCGATGCGGATCCGATGCCAATAGAGACCGAAAATCCGAAGCAGTTGCGCAA
>DASYAJ010000293.1:0-5798 GCA_036501405.1 Kapaibacterium sp. (SeqCode) | reverse complement strand
CTTTTTCATACGAGAATAGAACGTCTGGAACGATAATAATGTTCAGACTTTCACGAGATCCAAGTTTTACCCGATGTAGTGTTCAGGCTGCCTGTTTTACCGGGTCACGTCCGTACCAGTTGTTCGGCGTGCTGATTTCCGCGCCGCACAGTTTCGCATAGAGAAATAATTGCTGACGATAGGCGGTCAGATACCGAACGATCGTAAACAGCGAATCGAAAAGCGACGATTCTTCTCCGCTCCACATGTGATAGGTCGTGCGGGCGAGATCGGCGTCGGTAAGCTTGGAAAGAATATCGGTGATGGCTTTCTTCTCGCGGTCAATCGTGGTTGGGAACTCGGAGAAGCTCATCGTCTTCGATGCGGTGCTATCGGCGCGGTAACGATTCCGGGCTTCTTCGTGGTCGGTCGGCGGATTCGGGAAATGGCGGATCATCGTGCCGCCGATGTAGGTGAGATATTGCAGGAGTTCGAGCGTCGAACGCATGTTTTCCTGCGGGCGCCATTCGGCTTGCGCCGGATCGAGCTTCGTGAAAAGATGCTGGCAGTTATCGTATTCCTGGATGCAATTTTTGAGGAGACTTTCTATGATCATGCGGAAAATTGGAAAATTAACAATGGAGAATGAATCAGCAAAACGCGGAAACGCAAAATGCCATTCCCGCAAGATGCGGGAATGGCATGACGAATGAAAACTCGTATTAGGCCGGGATCGAAACGTTTCCGCCGCTTGCCGGAACACCGACCATGGAACCGTTCCCACGTTTGATGTCGTGACTGTTCAGGAGATCCCGCTCGCCGAGATTGACGCCGCCAAAAAAGCGCGGGCGGTTATACGTATCCTGATTTTTATTGCAGACGATCTGGAAGCAGGTCGAATTGCCCTGCTTGGCAATATCGACCGACCATGCGAGAAATATTTCCCAGCAGCGGAACCACCATGGTCCATAAGCCTCGATAATCGCGTTCCGATTCGAAAGCCAGTTGTGATACCACCGATCGATGGTATACGAATAATGGATCCCGACGTTTTCCACGCTGTGGATTTCGAATCCGGCGCGTTCCAAGCGCTTCACGACAAAACTGAGCGGGCAGCTTGCGTCCGCGCCGGGAAAAATGTACTCGGCCATGAACGCGCCCCAAATCAACGACTCCTGATGATAACCCGCGCGTAACCCCGCGATCTGGAGATAGAACAGACCGTCGTCCTTCAGCAGGCCGGCGATCTGGTTCATAAATTTCTGGAAGTTTTTCACGCCAACATGCTCCGCCATTTCAAGACACGAAATCTTATCGTACTTTGCTTGCGGAATGGAACGATAGTCCATCCGATTCACCCGCGCGCGATCCGAAACACCCCACTCTTTAATCCGATTGTTCGCAAAATCGGCGCCCTTCTGCGCGATCGTAATGCCCGTCGAATCGGTCCCATAATATTTCGCCGAATGCGCCGCAAGCGTTCCCCAACCGCAGCCGATGTCGAGCAAGCGCTCGCCCGGTTTTAGTTGCAGCTTCTGGCAGACGAGGTTCAGCTTCTGGTCCTGCGCGGTTTCGAGGTCTTCTTTGCCTGTAAGAAAAAATCCGGACGTATAAACCATCCGGTCGCCGAGAAATCCGCCGAAAAAGTCGTTGCCACGATCGTAGTGATCGCGAATGACGCGCTCGTCCTGCTTCTTCGAGTGGATCATGACTTCTGGAAGGAATCGCGAAAAGAGAAATTTCAGATGATGCCCGACGTACTTATAATTGAAAAAGAGGGTGCGGCTTTGCAAAAGTTCTTGCACGTCGCAAGTCACGTCCACGCGGCCGTTCATGTAATCCTCGATAAAATCGGTGATGGAAGTTTTTTCACCGTTGCGATAACGCGAAGCAACGCTCTGGTCGCGGATCTGGATGAGGTCACGAATATTTTTAGAAGGAAGCATCGATCGAGGACGAATAAAATATAGTTGTTTGAACAGGGATGCGAAGCATCCACGAATTATCTTATGAGAACGGAAAAAGGAGAAGATAATTCGGACGGATGGAAATAAATTTAGTTTTCCAATTGCCTATATCGTTTTCTGGATTGGCAAACAAAGGAAAAAGGGACGCCGATGCGTCCCTTTTCCCCAATGTTAAGCGTCTTCTTTCGATTAGCTCTTGATCGCAATTTCGCGCTCGCGCGGTTTTTCCGGCTCCCGCTTTGGGATTTTAATTTCGAGCACACCATCCGCGAATGTCGCTTCAACAGCATCCTCGTTGAGATTATCGGGCAGCGCAAACTGCCGGACGAACTCGCCGTGCGAACGCTCGATGCGATGGTAGTCTTCGGTCTTGGTCTCCTCGGAACGTTTCTTTTCGCCGCGAAGCGTGAGCGTGTTGTCGGAAAGCGTAATCTTCACCTCTTCGGCTTTCATTCCCGGAAGCTCGGCGCGGACGATCACATTTTCCTTCGATTCGGAAATATCGGCACGCGGCGAGAACGTTCCCAGCTCGACATGCACGCCATTCTGCAATCCGCTCGTGACAGCGCCTTCGAAATCGTTGAATAATCTGCGGAGCTTGCGCGACGCCAGTTCGAAATCGCGGCGCGGCTCCCATCGGTAAACGGTCATTGTGTTGTTCTCCTTTTGATTTGGTAAACAGGTGTTCATAAATTTTAGTGGTTAAACTTCGCTCAGAACCTTAAGAAGGAGTGTGCCAATCGCGGAATTGATCGGAAATCGATAATTTTTCGATCTGGTACGGCTCAATTCGTGACACATTGTCACACAGGCTTGAACTCGAACTGACAAGAGTTCCTACAAGAGATAAGGAATCAGCCGCCATGTCCGCTTTTTGTATTCGGGATAGGCATCGGGAAAATGCTCGGTCAAAAGTTCCTCTTCGCTTTTAGCTTTGAACCAGAACATCACGGAAAAAAGGAGGACCATCGCGAAGATGAAGATCGAAGCGTGATACACCGCAAGCCCAAGAAACATCAGAAGAATGCCGCTATAGATCGGATGGCGGACTTTTGCATAAGGCCCGCGCTCGATCAGCTCATGCCCTTTCTTCAATTCCACCGACCGGCTCCAGTTTCCGCCCAAGAGAACGCGCGACCACAACGTCACGACAAGTCCGGCAAGAACAATGAAGTCGCTCAGGAGATCGATCCAAAACCGGTGCGGCCACGAACGGATAAAAGCGGAATGGAAGATTCCCAAAACATGAAGCAGAATAATGAAGAAAATGACGATGAGCGGCACAATGGTATTCCACCCAAACGCACGCCGCTCCATTGTTTGCTTGACACGCTGCGCCGTCACGATCCAAAAGATCAAAAAAACGGCAAAACAGGTAACGATAAATATTTCGCTAAAAATGGCCATCGTTCGAAAAATGGAATTTATTTCATAGCCTCTGCCAAAGACTGCAACGGACACCCAATGCTTTTTCTAGAATCATAGGGCTTTTTGGCGTGCATTCCCCTTTCGATCACTTCTTCCATCAAATCCTTGAGCTTTTTCATTGCCTTTTTCGAACAAGTTCCTCCCAAAATGGTTGCACTAGCTTCTATTTCCCACGTTGAGATTCATCGTGACTTTTTCATCTTCATTTTCTGGAAAAGTTTTGCGGGAGATTCTTTACCGAAATGGTGTTATGGCGGCACTATCCATACCATACTCTATTGAAACACTTCGTTTATATCGCCATCGAACGCAAGGAAGCGATCCTCGATCCGCAGGGCAAAGCGATCGGACATGCGCTCGGCTCGCTCGGATTTTCGGAGATCGAAAATACGCGCGTCGGCAAACTTGTGCGACTGACGGTGGACGCCGCATCGCCGGAGGCCGCGCGTGCGATTGCGGAACGCGCAGCTGAAAAACTCCTCGCCAATCCAATCATGGAAACGTTTTCCGTCATTGCGATCAATGAGGAACCTATCCTAACTGCCGAACTGACGCAATGAAAACACGGATCGTTGTTTTTCCCGGTTCGAACTGCGATGCGGACGCGATGCATGCTGTCCGCAATGTGCTCCGCGAGCAAGACACCGAGTTCGTCTGGCATAAAGAAGGTTCCATAGGCCGCACCGTCGATCTTGTGATTCTTCCTGGCGGATTTTCTTATGGCGATTATCTTCGAACGGGCGCCATCGCACGGTTTTCACCCGTAATGAAGGATGTGATTCGTTATGCCAATGCCGGTGGCATGGTGCTTGGCATTTGCAATGGGTTTCAGGTACTCTGCGAGAGCGGATTGCTTCCCGGTGTTCTTGTTCGCAATGCGGGGTTGCAGTTCGCCTGTAAGGAAGTTTATCTCCGCGTGGAAAACGAAGCGCCACTGACGCAGAACATTCCAATGGGAACGGTTCTCAAACTCCCGATTGCGCACGGCGAAGGGAATTTCATTGCCGATGCTCATGTGCTCGAAGAATTGGAAGCGAACGGACAGGTCATCTTTCGGTATGTCGACCGCGATGGGAATGTTTCCCAAAATGCGAACCCGAATGGTTCGATGAACAACATTGCCGGCATTGCAAACAAAGAACGAAACGTGATGGGCCTCATGCCCCACCCGGAACGCGCTTGCGAGGCGATGCTCGGCAGCGCCGATGGGCTTCAGATCTTCGAATCGCTCCGCGCTTCTTTCTCTTCGATGAACGGCACCCGAAACGCCACACCGGATCGTGCCGCACAACTCACTTCTTCCACCATTTAATTTTCACCATGGATCTCGGATATATTATTCAACTTCTTCTTTTCGCCCTGCTGGCACTGGCGCTGCTTGTTATTGTCGTCGGCGCCATCAAAGCGGTGCCGCGGCCCTTCAAAGTCCGCTCGATGCGCTATAGCAAGCGTGGCGATGGGTGGATCACAAAATTCAAAAGAAAGTAACTTTGCCTGTTTTTTTTGTCCAAGAAATTTTAACCGTGTTGTCTCACACGACGGAATTTCATCACCGACCAGCCGCTAAGAAGCGCAAACAGGGCGAGACCCAATACTTCCATCCATGATGTCGAGAGCATCTCGACCGTCGCTGCGCCAATCAGAAATGTCGGAACGAGCGCGACGAGCACAACGACCGTCATGCCTCCTGGAATCTTAAATGGCCTCGCAAGTTCGGGTCGTTCGCGCCGCAATCGGATGAGCGCCCAGAATTCTAAGAGCAGCGCGGAAGAATACAGCAGCACATCGACCTCCGCGAGCTGCTCGAATGAGAATCCGCTGAGGACCATGTAGATCGCGGCGCTGGTGAGAATCGCGCGCGTCGGCGTTGCATAGTTCACATGAAGCTTGGTGAATGCTTTTGGCAAGTAGCCATCCGCTGCAAGCACAAACGGAATGCGCGAGGCCGCAAGCAATCCGGCAACGAAGAGTCCCGCCGCGCTGAGTAACCCTCCGATACCGACTGCTAATCTTAGTGGTGCACCGCCGATAGCTCCGGCGATGACCGGCCAACTTCCATCGGTCCATTGCGAAATATCGGGCACTGCATTGATTCCCACAAGCACGGGAAGCAAATAAAACAGCACGACGAGCGGCAAGCCGATCATGAGCGCCTTCGGGAAAACGCGCGGCGCGTCTTGTATTTCGCGGGAAATGGTCGAGATGGAATCCCAGCCTAAATAATTCCAGAGAATGACGAAGAGGCCCGTGGCGAATGCCGCGCCGGTCGTTAGTTCCGGCGGCGTCATGGGCGACATTACCGTGCCGAGATGCTGGAATGATGGAACGATTCCCAACGCCATCATTGCAACGAATGGAACGAAAAGCGCAATCGCAAAGCCAAGTGCAGTATTGCCGGTCGTCACAACGCCGCGAATGTTCAGC
>DASYAJ010000292.1:0-16528 GCA_036501405.1 Kapaibacterium sp. (SeqCode) | reverse complement strand
GCGTACCGATATCAAATCGCAAATAGAATCGTTCCGGCCACATTCGAACCGTTTGGAAATCACCCGATGGAATGGAATCATAATTTTGAACGATGCCTACAATGCGAACCCCGATTCGATGCGCTCCGCATTGCGAACGCTGAAAGAATTCCCCGTCGAGGGACGCCGCATTGCGGCGTTGGGTGATATGTTCGAACTTGGAAGCACGTCCGTTCGCGAGCACCGTTCGCTGGGCCGAGCCGCGGCGGCCTTTCGGCTGCACCATATCTTTTATACGGGGAAACATTCGGAGCTGGCACAGAAAGCCGCACGAGCGGCATCCAAAACGAAGGGGAAGCATTCCTATCTTCGATCGAAGGGCAAGCTCGCGGATGCGCTCCGGGAGATGCTTCGCCCCGGCGATGCCCTGCTTGTGAAGGGTTCTCGCGGAATGAAAATGGAGGAAGTCATCGATCTTTTGCAAAGAGGATAACCGTTGTTTTACTATTTATTCAACTGGATCAATCACGCGTTCAATCCGCCGGGTGGCGACATCTTTCGCTACCTGACGTTTCGCAGCGCTGTCGCGGCCATGACCGCGCTTGCCCTCAGCCTTTGGAGCGGTCCGCGTATCATCGCGCGGCTCCAGCAACTTCAAATTGGCGAGCAGGGAAAAGTCGAAGCGCCGAAGCAGCACCTCGCCAAAGCGGGAACTCCGACGATGGGCGGCATCATCCTTCTTATTTCGATTCTTTCTGCCACGCTGCTCTGGGCCGATATTGGGAATCTGTTTATCATCCTCATTATCGTTGCGACCGTGCTGCTGGGAGGAGTCGGATTTCTGGACGACTATCTCAAGGTCGTCAAGAAAAAACGGAAAGGACTGGTTGGGAAGTATAAAATTTTAGGGCAAGTCGCCGTAGGACTGATAATCGCGCTCACGATCATCTATTCTCCGGTGCTGTTCCGCTACGCAGGAGTCGATATTCGCACGGCAACAACGGTACCCTTTTTCAAAAATCTTGTCTTTGAATTTGGGCCGTGGCTGTATGTGCTGTTCGTCATTTTTGTCATCACGGCGACATCGAATGCAGTGAATTTAACGGACGGCCTCGATGGGCTGAGCGCGGGAACGGTTGCGATTGCATTCATTCCGATTGCGGCCATCGCTTATTTTTCCGGGAACCTCCAGATGAGCGATTATCTGAACATCCCGTACCTGAAAGGTGCCGGTGAACTGACAGTTTTCTGTTCCGCGGTCGTGGGCGCATCGCTCGGATTTTTGTGGTACAATGCGCATCCCGCCGAAGTATTCATGGGCGATACCGGTTCGCTGGCGCTTGGCGGCGCGATGGGAACGATCATGGTGCTCTGTAAAAAAGAATTCGTGCTGCCGATTGTCGGCGGAATCTTTTTTTTGGAGTCGATCTCGGTGATTATGCAGACCGGTTATTTCAAGTTTTCACGAAAGATGTATGGCGAAGGGCGCAGAATTTTTCGCATGGCTCCCCTGCACCATCATTTCGAATTGCACGGCTGGGCCGAATCGAAAATCGTGACGCGCGCTTATATTGCCGCGATTATTCTTGCTATTCTCGCACTCGCGACGTTCAAAGTTAGATAAAATTGGACATTCACTCCAAGCGGAGTTCGTTGGAGCGAAGCGGAAAATGAAGGAGTCGAGAAATCTCCGAAGATTCCTCGATTCCGCAAATCGTCACTTCGCTCCGATTTGCTCTGCTCGGAAGGACAGAGTACAATCGCAATCCACGTTTAACAATGCAAGTTCGAAGTAAACGCTTTTCGATTTTAGGCGCTGGGAAATCCGGCGCGGCCGTGGCGCGCTTGCTAAAAACGCGCCGAGCAAAAGTGTTTCTTTCGGAGAAAGTGAAGCAAACGAAGTTCGAAGAAGTAGCGAAGGAATTAGAAGCAATCGGTGTCGAATTCGAATTCGGCGATAACACCCACCGGGTGCTCGAAGCCGATTATCTGGTGCTGAGTCCCGGCGTTCCGCTCGATGCGCCGATGGTGAAGCTCGCGCGGGAGACGGGAATTAAAATTCTGAGCGAGATCGAAATCGCATTCGACGAATGCGAAGCGCCGGTCCTTGCCATCACGGGAACGAATGGAAAAACGACGACCACCACGCTCGTCGGAGAAATTTTCAGACAAGCCGGATGGAAGACGTTTGTTGCCGGAAATATCGGTCTTGCTTTTTCGGAAATTGTCGATGAAGCCAATGCGGCGCACAGATCAGAGGCCGGAAAATCGATTGTCGTGCTCGAAGCATCGAGCTTTCAGCTCGATGCCATCGACGAATTTCGCCCCAAAGTTTCTGCATTGCTCAATATCACCCCGGACCATCTCGACCGCTACAAAAATTACGAAGCCTATATTCAGGCGAAGTATCGGATCGTCGAAAATCAGAAAGGCCACGATATTTTCGTCTATAATCACGACGATGAGAACGTCCGCAATTGCGCGGACACAGTAAACATTCGCACGCTTGGCTTTTCGCTGAAAGAAGAGATGAAGCAGGGAGCTTATCTTGTGGGTGATGACATTGTGCTGCGCATCGGGCGTGAGAAAGAGGTGCTGATGAATCGGAACGAGATCGGCATTCCAGGCCCACATAATCTGATGAATGCCATGGCTGCAGCGCTCATGGCGCGCACGATGAATGTGGACTACGATGTCATTCGGCGCGCACTGCGCACATTTCAGGGAGTCGAACACCGCATCGAATTTGTACGGGAACTGAACGGCGTGAAGTATTATAACGATTCGAAAGCAACGAATGTCGATTCGGTTTATTATGCCCTGGGGAGTTTTAAGGAACCAATCGTTATCATCCTCGGCGGCAAGGATAAGGGGAATGATTATTCGCAAATTGCCGAACTTGTTGGTGAACATGTGAAGGCCATCGTCACCGTTGGCAAAGGCGCGGAAAAAGTCGAGAAATTTTTCGATGGCACGAAGCCGATTTATTCTGCCGGTATGTCGATGGAAGAAGCCGTGCGATTAGCCAGCGAAGCCGCTGCGCCCGGCGACATCGTTTTATTATCCCCCGCCTGCGCCAGCTTCGATATGTTCGATAATTACGAGCATCGGGGAAGGGTGTTTAAGGAATTAGTCAATCAATTGTAAAACGTTCCAAATGTGGATATTTATAATTAAATGGGTGCTCGGGATCTTTTTTGTAGGATCACTTTTAATAAATGGCCGGCGATTGGCATTGAGAATGGCTAAAACCCATAAAACGCAATTGATAATCTCTGCTTCTTTTTGGATCCTTTCGATTGTGATAGGATTTTTAATAATCGTTTTCATCCTTTATTTATGGTCGCCCGGATCACCAGCATGGCGATAAAAGATGTACATCGCCCTTTCAGGGCTTTAGATTTTTTGCATAATGCGACCCAGGGTTCCGCTTCGCTACACCCTGGGCTGCGAGTACAACGTGCCTCCGGCACTTATGTCTCGGACTCATCGCGAAGTTTAGAATCTCATGAGCCGCGAAAATTATTACACATATTCAGCCGCGAAGCGGCGAAGTACCCGCAGCCCAGGGTGTAGCGAAGCGTAACCCTGGGTAGCCAAACGAAATTAAAATTCAAGCCCTGAAAGGGCGAAGTAAAACCACGACATGAAACCCAAACGCACCGCCGACCTTAGCCTGTTTTTGACCGTCACCGGTCTTTTGCTTGCTTCGCTGGCGTTTGTTTATACGGCGAGCGCGTCGTTCAGCGCGGTGAAGATGGGCGCGTCGGAATCGATGCTCTTCAACCACGCGAAGAAAGTATTTCTCTCGCTTGTGGCGATGATCGTCTTCACGAAGATCGATTACCACAAGTTCGAAAAGCAGACAAAGTGGATTATGATCTCGTCGCTCGTTCTGCTCGTGGCCGTACTCTTCGTAGGCACAAGGGAACTCGGCGCGCGGCGCTGGCTGGCGCTTGGACCGCTCAGCTTTCAGCCGGCGGAGTTTGCGAAGTTTGCGTTGGTATTGCATGTTGCGGCGCTCTGTGCCGCGAAGCAGGAAATCATCGGCGATTTTAAGAAAGCATTCCTTCCCATCGCGTTCTGGGCAGTTGCTGCTGCTGCACTCATCGCAAAGCAACCGAATATGTCCACTGCGAGTGTGCTGATACTCATTGCATTCGGCATTATGTACGTTGCGCAAGTTCCCTTGAAGTACATGCTGACGTCCGGCGCTCTCGCGCTGTTCGGTGGAGGAATTTTCGCACTCACTGCAAGTTATCGCGTTCAAAGAATGCTCGCGTTCGTCGGGCATCATACGGCGCATACTTCACAAGTCGCATATCAGACGGACCAGGCGCTGATCGCATTTGGCAATGGGGGAATTTTCGGTGTGGGGATCGGGCAGTCGCGTCAAAGCATGTTTTTCCTTCCCGAATCCTATGGCGATTTTATCTATTCGGTCATTGGGGAAGAATATGGTTTTATCGGCGCGGCGTTGCTCATGATTGTATTCGGATTTCTCGTGATTCGCGGCATTCAAATTGCAAAGCACGCCCCGGATGCCTTTGGCCGCTATACCGCCTTTGGCATAACGATAACGCTCGCGATCTACGTCATGATCAACGCTTTTGTAAACGTCGGACTTCTCCCGGTCACGGGGCTGCCGATGCCATTCGTGAGTTACGGTGGCACGAGCATGATTTTTAGCGCAGCAGCAGTGGGAATTTTGCTGAACATTTCAAAATATGCCGTGACACTTCCGAAGCCCCGCCGTGTGACTTTTTCGGAACGACTTTCGCGTATTGTTAAACCACCCGCTGAAGAAGCAATCGCATGAGCAAGACCATTATCATCGCGGCCGGCGGAACGGGCGGGCATCTTTATCCGGCGATGGCGGTCGCGGAAGAAATTCGGAAGGAAAATCCGGATGTAAAAATCATTTTTATCGGTACGCGCGATCGGATCGAATCGAAAGAAGTTCCTCGCGCGGAATTTCTGTTTATGCCGATCGATATTCACGCGCCGCGAAAATCGTTTTTGTCACTCCTCACCTTTCCTGTTACCTTTGCCAAAGCATTTTTCGATTGCTTGCGGCTCATGGCGAAGGAGCGGCCTTTGGCCATGCTGGGCGCGGGAGCGTACCTTAGCTTACCCGTCGGTTTGGCAGCATGGTCGTTCCATGTGCCGATCGCGCTCTTGGAGATAAATTCCATTCCTGGCAGCGCGAACACTTGGCTTGCGAGATTGGCAGATCGATTATTTCTGGCCTATCCGGAAGCATTGAAAAAGTTTCCAAAACGAATCTTGAATTCCGCAACCGTCTGTGGGACTCCGGTGCGCGGCGAGCTTGGGGCCATCGAATTATCGCCAGCGGATGCGCGTCAATCGTTCGAGCTTTCGCCAACGAACAAAACGATTCTCGTTTTCGGCGGTTCGCTCGGCGCGCGACCCATCAACGAAGCGATGCAAATCGCTGTCCGAGAATTTGCTTCCCACGGTTACAACGTGCTATGGCAGACGGGCAAATCGGCCAATGTCTCGGAGGTTGAAAAAGAATTTTCCGATCTCAAGACTGTTCGCATTCGTGAGTACATTTATGAAATGGAAAAAGCGTATCGTGCTGCGGACCTCGTTATTTGCCGAGCGGGTGCATCTTCTCTCGCGGAGCTTGCGCGGCTCGGAAAGCCGGCAGTGCTCGTGCCGTGGTCTGGCGCGATGGCAAATCATCAGGAGATGAACGCGCGCGCCTTTGAGCAAGCGGGAGCCGCGATGGTGCTTCGTGACGATGAAGTCCGATCGAAACTCGCCGGAACCGTCCTCGGCGCGATGAGCAAGGAAGAGGAACTTAAACGAATGTCGGAAGCGATGCATCGGCGAGACCATCCTGATGCGGCAACAATCATTGCTGAATGGTTACTGCACCCCGTGTGTTAATGCTGAACGAATGGATCAAGCGAAACATATCTATCCGGCGCGGCTCGACTTTCTCTATCAGTCGATTGCGGTCTATGCGACGACACTCGTCGTGTATCTTGTGATTCGTTCCATTGCGGAGTGGGATATGTTCCCAACACTTTGGCAGGACCCAATTCTTCTCTTGCTTTCCGTGATTACACTGCTGAGCGTTGGCGCGCTTCTCTATCATTTGTTCATGCAGCGGCGGATCGAGATTGACGGGGACATTCTTGAATTCACCAGCCGTGCGCGGAGCCGCACGATTCATCGTTCCGATATTGCATCCATCCAAATCGGTCCACGCTCTCGCAGAGTCCATCGCATTCGATCGGTACATATCCGTTTGAAGTCGCAGCGCCGCCTCGTGCGCATTCGACTCGCAAATTTTCAGCACCGGCGGAAATTGCTCGAAGATATCCGGGCGTGGGCCGGCCCGCTCACGGCGAACCATCCTTCACGAGTTCCCACCGCATAATACCGTGAAGCACGTCCACCTGATCGGAATCGGCGGCGCCGGCATGAGCGGCCTTGCGGAAATTCTCCTCCTGCGGGGAATGATTGTGAGCGGAAGCGATACGGCATCCAATAAAAAAACGGAAGAGCTTGCTTCGCTTGGCGCCAAAATTTTTATTGGGCATGACGTGCAAAATGTGGAAGGCGCGGATGTCCTCCTTTATTCTTCCGCCGTCTCCGAAGAGAATATCGAGCGGCAAGAAGCGGCGCGGCGAGGAATACGCCAAGTGCGGCGAGCCGATTTTCTACGTGAGATTGTGGCCGGGCATGTCGTTGTCGCTGTGGCCGGTACGCATGGCAAGACCACAACGACGAGTATGATCGCGTTGGTCTTAATCGAAGCGGGTCTCGACCCGCTCGTGCTTGTCGGCGCAAGCGTGAAAGAGCTGGGTGGGAAGAATTCCCGCGCCGGAGCCGGTCGCATTGCTGTGGTCGAGGCAGACGAATTCGACCGCAGTTTCCTTGCTTTGGGTGGATCGTATATCTCGGTGCTGACCTCGCTCGAAGCGGAGCATCTCGATACCTACGGGACTTTCGATGCACTGAAAGATGCGTTTGTTCAATTTGCAAATCAGTCCGACAGTGCCTCGGTAATTGCTGGGAACGGATTTCCAGGACAGCATCGTCAGGGCTATACCGTTGTTTCGATCGACGATCCCACCTTGCGAGAAATTACGCCGAGGCTGGAAAAGAAAATGGTGACCTACGGAATCGACGCGCCCGAAACGAAATACCGGGCGAAGGACATGGTGCAGAACGGTCATCGGACCCACGCCACACTCATTCGTTCCGGCGATCGAGCCGGGGAGATCGAACTTCGCGTGCCAGGCCGGCATAATGTGCAGAATGCACTTGCAGCGATTGCTGTCGCCGATATCCTTTCGATTCCTCTCGAAATAACGCTGCGCGCGTTGCGCCGATTTACTGGCGCGGACCGGCGGTTCGAACGCATTGGCGAAGCTGGCGGTATTACAGTGATCGATGACTATGCGCACCATCCTACCGAAGTGAAAGCCACGCTTACTGCGGCGCGAGCCGTGTATCCAGGGCGCCGCTTGATCGCATGTTTTCAGCCGCATACCTTCACGCGCACGCGCGATTTTGCGGATGGGTTTGGCGAAGCATTTGCTACAAACGCGGATCTGTTCGTGCTGCTGGATATCTATCCTGCTCGCGAAGAGCCGATCGAAGGCGTGACAAGCGATCTCATTGAAACAGCAGCGCAAAAAAACGGCATGACCTCCGTCTATCGCGTAAGTCAGCCGCAGGAACTTTCTCAATTGCTGGAACAGATTCTGGAACCCGGCGATGTCGTACTGACGATGGGTGCGGGAACAATTACAGCGGCTGCGCCTGTCATAGTGCATGATCTCGAAACGAATCTGCCACAAACGGTGGACGAACTATAAATGACTGCGATCGAAAACGAAAACGAAAACGAATTAGAAATACCCGCCTCGGAAATAAACGAGAGCGATTCTGCTGGTGCGCCCGAAATTTTGGAAATTGCAGATACAATGACCGAGACGCCGGTCGATCCTGGCTCGACCGAGCGATCGTCAGCGAACCGCGAGAGATCGCCAGCAAACCGCGAGCGACGTACGCGGCGGGAGAGAGGGAATCGTTCCGATCCGGGAAAACGAACGCGGCCGCGAAGTGGAAAGAAGCCCGCCTCCTTCAATCGGTTCGTGGCAGTTGCATGGTCCGGCGAACGAGAACCGGCAAGCGAACTGGTCTGGGCCGAAGCGTCGATCGATGGCGAGTGGACCGTGATTGAAAAGCTGGAGCGCGTCCGTTCTCGGCGCGAAATATTCGAACGAATTGGCGAAATGGAATCGGGCCTTGTAGCGCTCGATTTTAATTTTAGCTTTCCGGAACCCTTCTACGAATTTCTTTCACAGGAAGGCATTCCCGACTGGCGCGCGATGGTCCGTACCGTCCGCGAAGATCTGAAAAAGAATATGGACGATGGCGCGCGGTTGTGGCTCGAACGCATGGGCCGTTACCGCGAAGCGTATGCCGACGAAAGTGCGCCGCCCCGCCGTGCACCCTATGACCGCCGGGATCGCGGTTGGAATTTCGATAAACGAGAGGCGCCGCCGCCGTATCAATTGCAATCGCGAGCGGAACGATTCCGTCGAACAGACTTGCCGCTCGTTCCGCTCGCAGGAGCCAGCGTGATGTCTACGATGCAAATTGGCTACAATCGCCTGACAGAACGCTATGAATTCAACGGGAACCATCGTGGGCGGAATTCGCTCCTGGGCATGGCGATGCTCGGGCAGCTTTTAGATTCGGAACGGTCCGATCTTTCCATTTGGCCCTTTTCGGAACTGAAACGCCTCACCATTGTCGAAACACTGCCGTGGCTCTTCACGGAGGGGGAACTGTTGAAACCGAAGGAGCTGGTGGCGCGCCTTGCCAATTATGAAGATACCGGATGGGACGTGCCGGACGAGGTGGTCCGTACCGCCTCTTCGCATCCTACCGCGCAGCAGGCGCTCTTCACGCTGATCGGAATGTTGAAGACCGAGCGCCGCATGCTGCGAAACCGGTTCCCAATTCGATTTTACAGTCCGCAGATTTCTACCGATGCCCGCGTGCAGCTCGAAGGCTGGACGTATGGCATCAACTATCGCGTGATGGAACGATCGGATTCCAAGCAACGAGTGTCCGAACCGGAAAAAGTTACAGAAGGCTCGGCCATCGAGCCATTGTCCGCATCCGTTTCCGCTTCTGCGGAATAGTCCTCACTTCATTTCATTTTTTAGCGAACGCTTCCCCGAGCGTGTGCCGCGCATTGTGCGGAATTTGATATGAAACTCATCATTCATTCGCAGGAACGAAAAGAATACGTCGCGCTCCCACCGCGGGAGAAGGACGATTGGCCGCGCGAACTCCGCGAACGCTTGGGTTCCCAGGAATCCATGGGCGATCGCGAGTTGCTTGGTGCGGCTGCGCCCGAATTTGCGGATGAATCTTCGCGCGAACCTTTGCGCGAGCCTTCGCAAGGGCGTGTCGAAGAAACACCGCAGGACTTCTTCCAAACCGCTTTGGAAAATGGGAACGATGAGGTTTTGACGGACGATGAGCAGGCGGCGTCGTGGAAGCATTCCCGATGGACGTGGACATTGCTGCTGGGAGCAATCGTCGTGCTCGGCGCAATGTGGTTCCTGGCTTCTCGCGCGGACCGGGGACTTCGGCTTTCGAGCATTCGCGTGGAGGGCGCCTCGCTCTTAACCAGCGAAGAAGTACTGAAGCTTGCGCACATCGACCGCAGCGCACCTTTTTACGAGATCAATCTGAAGGAAATCGAGCATCGGCTTCTGACGCATTCGCTTATTCGTTCCGCGAGCGTCACGCGGGAACTCGATCCCGCGAGACTTGTCATTTCGGTTCAAGAACGGGAACCGGTGGCCATTCTTCGTTCCGATTCGGCAAAAGGAGTTCCCAACGGCGAAACGTATTTGATCGATAAGGACGGGCTACTGCTCCGGCCAAAGCTCATTGCTGGCCTTCGGGATCCGAACCGGCTGCTGCAGGTGCCGCTGCTTTCTGGCGTCACGGCAAACGATACACCCGCCTATCGCGCAATGGCGAAGATGGTAACCTTCATTGCATCGCTCGATAGCGGTGCATTGCGCGGCGCGATCGGGGAGCTGCATCGCGCACCGACGGGAGCCTTTGTGCTCTACACGACCGAGACGCAAACGCCGATCTTTCTCGGCTCGCCCTTCGATCGGGAATTTCATACCGCGCTTGAAGATCAGCGAGATAGCTTATCGGAAAAGAACGAGGTGCCGCTGTTTTACCGGCAGCTTAACCTTGTTGCGGCACTTTGGAAGGCGCGCATTCAAAATGAAGTGCGTGCCGGACATGCACTCTATCTCGACGCGCGTTTCGAGGGACAGGTTATTCTTAAACAACGAGTTTCCAACGGGAACCTTCTTGCGCGCGCGGCCAGGGAACCCGTTTCACAGGACCCATTAATCTCAGCCCATTATGGCACGAACGCGAACCAGCGAACCATCCAGTGAACCCACGTATTCCATGCCCATGAATACCGCGCCGATGATCGGCGTGCCGAGTTCGCTCGACCCCGGGCGCATTATCGTCGGCTTGGATGTCGGCACGACGAAAGTCTGCGCGATTGTCGCGGCGGTTTCGCTGCGGGAACCGCGCACGATGACGATCCTCGGCGTTGGCCATGCGCCAGCCGACGGTCTCTCGCGCGGTGTCGTAACGAACATCGAAAAAACGGTACGCTCGATCGAACGCGCCATCGCTGAAGCTGAAGCGCAGAGCGGCGTAAAGATTCGCGAGGTTGTCGTTGGCATTGCCGGCGATCACATTCAATCGTTCCAGTCGCGCGGGGTCGTGACGATCTCCAATGCGGAGCGAACGATTTCCGTAAATGACGTGGAACGGTTAGTGGAGGACACTAAAAAAGTACACTTGCCCGCAGACCGTAAAATTCTTCATGTCATTCCGCAGGAATATATCGTCGATGGGCAGGACGGCATTTACGAACCGATCGGCATGTCGGGCGTGCGGCTCGAAGCAAGCGTGCATATCATCAATGGTCTTGTGACGGCCGTGCAAAATGTGCATAATTGCGTGGAGCGCGCTGGCGTTCGCGTTCGCGATCTTGTGCTCGAGCCGCTCGCTTCGAGCCATGCGGTACTAGACGATGAAGAAAAAGAGGTCGGCGTTGCGCTGGTCGATATTGGCGGCGGAACGACGGACATTGCCGTCTTCGAAGAGCGGACGATCCGGCATACCGCGGTCATCGGTATCGCCGGGCAAAAGGTGACGGACGATATTCGGAAGGGCTTGGGAATTTTAGGAGATCAAGCCGAACGGCTCAAACGCGAATATGGCTGTGCCGTCGTTTCGCATATATTGCGGGACGAAGTGATTCAGCTTCCCGGCCTCGCGGGAAGGAAACCGCGCGAGATTTCGAAATCGGTGCTGGCGCGTGTCATTCAGCCTCGCATGGAGGAAATTCTTGAATTTGCCCTTGCGGAAATAAAACGTTCCGGTTTTGCGCGGCATCTTTCGGCGGGCGTCGTGCTGACCGGCGGCGGTTCGATGACGAACGGTACGCGGGAACTTGCGGAGGAAGTCTTTCAGATGCCGGTTAAAATCGGGATGCCGATGGGCTTCGGCGCCGGGCTGGTGAGGGAAGTCGAATCGCCCGTCTTTTCGACGGCCGTGGGCCAGGTGCTCTATGCATTCAAGCACCACGCTCCGGCACCGTATGTGGCAGAAGAAGTTCCGGTCGAATCGGCGCCCGTTCTTGAAGAGGAGCCGGCGATGAATGGGCAGGCCGGGAATATTTTTTCTCGCATGAAGGAATGGTTTGAACAACTTTAGAAGTGCTGAGCGCTTCCTGCTCCGTGCTTCATTGCACGATAGCGTAACACTCAGCCCATCACAGCAGCATTCAGCTTTTTAAAAACGTAGCACTCAGCACTTAGCATTCTTACTACCATGATCGAACTCGATACCAAACAGGAATATGGCGCGAAGATCCGGATCGTCGGCATCGGCGGGGGCGGCTCGAACGCGGTGAACTCGATGATTAATAAAGGCCTCGAAGGGGTCGAATTCTGCATTCTGAATACGGATGTGCAGGCGCTGGAAAAAAGTTCTGCACCGATCAAACTGCAGATAGGAAAGAACTTGACGCGCGGACTTGGCGCGGGCGCCGATCCTTCTGTCGGCCGCAAAGCCGTCGAAGAAGATCATGACGAAATTTCGGGAATGATTGCAGGTTCCGACATGGTCTTCGTTACCGCCGGTATGGGCGGTGGCACGGGAACGGGTGGCGCGGCTTCTGTCGCGGCCATCGCAAAGGCGGCGGGCGCGCTCGTGGTGGGAATCGTTACCAAACCGTTCCAATTCGAAGGCAAACGCCGCTCGAAGCAGGCAGAAGAAGGCATCGAGGAACTGCGAGAGAATGTCGATACGCTCATCGTCATTCCGAACCAAAAGCTGTTGGCGCTTGTCGAGAATGGCACATCGTTCCTCGATGGATTTTCGCTCGCGAATCAAGTGCTCTACAATGCGACGCGCGGGATCTCGGAACTCATTACGCGGCATGGATATATCAATGTCGATTTCGCGGACGTGCGAACCGTCATGCGCGAAATGGGCGATGCGATCATGGGTTCCGGCGTCGGCAAAGGCGAGCATCGCGCGGCAATCGCGGCCGAGCAGGCGATTTCCTCACCGCTACTCGAAGGAGTCAAAATTCAGGGCGCACAAGGCGTGCTCGTCAATATCACGGGCGGCCGATCGATGACGCTCATCGAAGTCAGCGAAGCGACGCAGATTGTCCACGATGCAGCCGGCGACGATGCCAATATTATCTTCGGCGCTGTCCTCGATGATTCCATGGACGAGGAAATCATGGTCACTGTTATTGCGACAGGATTCAATACGAAACCGAAGTATAATGGGAATCTTCACGCTCGTGAAATTCCACGCGGGGAAATCTTGCGTGGGAATCGCGATCTCGAGACGGAAGAATCGCGGCCGAAACCGCGAGTGGAACGCATTCTACAGCCGATGACCGACGAGATGCCGGAAGAAACATCCGAGATGACCATTGGAGGCGAAGAGGAACCATTGTCGCTTCCGAAAATCGAACGGATGTACAAACCGCGCGGCACACTCACCGAAAAAGAAGGCCGGGAACCGCTTGACCGCGGATTTTCCGAGCGTCGCATTCTCGGAAGGCCGGAACCGGACTATCATGCAGGCCAAATTTCGCGGCTCACACCGCGCACAGAATCGAGCCATGTGCCCAGCGGTCCACGCGACCTGAAGGACTTCGACCAACCGGCCTACCTGCGGCGCGGTATTTCGCTCCCGCCGATGGATGAAAGCGAAGAAGCACATGCCATCCCTGTGGGAACTGCACGGCAGGAGGAAGCGCCGCGCGAGCGGGACGACCGGCCAGCATTTCTCAAGCGAATTATGGACTAAGCTGCCGCTTCCAACATTCGAAGCCCCTTCTTGCCAATATCGCTGCGGTAATATGCGCCATTGAAACTGATGCGCGAGACCGCGTTGTAGGCAGTGGCGATGGTGGAACGAAGATCGTCCTCGAAGCCAATGGCTGTAACGGCCAGGACGCGCCCGCCGGAGGTCAGATAGCGGCCGCGCTCGTCCAACTTCGTGGCGCCATGGAAGACCGCGATGCCTTCCTCGATCTCCTCTTTTTGGGTAAATTGTTCGAGACCGGTAATGACTTCGCCCGTCTGGTAACTATCCGGATAACCCTGACTTGCAACGACAATGGTAACGGCAGAAGCGGAGAACTGTTTTATGGGAAGTTTTGCATTTAGGTTCCCTTCGGCACAGGCGAGAAGAATCTCCGCGAAGTCGCCATCGATGAGTGGAATGACAACCTCTGCTTCCGGATCGCCAAAGCGAACATTGAATTCGACAACGCGCGCACGGCCACTGCTTATCATCAGCCCGATATAAATCACGCCGCGATAGATGCGGCCTTCGTCGCGCAATCCTTTCAGCACCGGTTCGACAATTTCGCGCCGGACTTGCTCCAAAATTTCATCGGTTACAATCGGGGTGGGTGCGTAGGCGCCCATACCCCCGGTATTCTTGCCGCGATCGCCGTCCAATATGCGTTTGTGGTCCTGAGCGGGAGCTAAAAGGGCATAATCGGTGCCATCGGTCAAAGCAAAAACGCTCGCTTCTTCACCCGACATGTATTCCTCGATGACGACACGCTGGCCAGCTTCGCCAAAAATCCGGTGCGTGAAAATTTCATCGAGCGCGTGGGTTCCCTCGGCTTCAGTCTCACAAATAATCACGCCTTTTCCCGCGGCGAGGCCATCGGCTTTGATGACCGCAGGATAGTTCACATGCCGCAAGAACGCGCGGCACTCGACCTGCTCTTCGAAGTTAAAGACGGCATAGCGCGCCGTTGGAATATCATGCCGCTGCATGAATTCCTTCGCGAAAGCCTTGGAACTTTCGAGCAGCGCAGCGCTCCGGCGCGGCCCGAACACAGGGATTCGTTCCTTGTCTAATGCATCCGCGACGCCCGCCGCCAGTGGACCTTCCGGACCGACGACCACGAGATCGATCCGTTCCCGCATCGCAAATCCGACGACCGCTTTCACGTCCGAGGGAATGAGTTCCACGCATTCCGCCACGTTGGCAATTCCGGCATTGCCCGGCGCGCAATAAATCTTCATCACCCGTGGCGATTGCTTTAGTTTCCAGCAGATCGCGTGCTCCCGTGCCCCACCGCCTAATACCAATATTCGCATACTACAAAGTTACGATAATTGTGGCAGGAAGTGGGGAGTTTCAAGGATTTTTCATGGAAGACGTTACGGCTTCGGTGTTACCGTTTTAGAATAAGATCGAAGGAACCGGAAAGCACGGATGCGGAAGTTATTTCCTGCCAATTCACGAGACCCTGCATATCGGTCGAGTCCTGCGTAATTCGGTAATAGATCTCGTCATTTGGCATGACAAATTCAATGTCATTATCGACGGGAAGCAGTGCGGGTAAACTTGATGCTGACCAATACCAAAGGGTATCGGGTGTATTCATTGGAGATTGGGGAGTAGTAAATTGTTCGTAGCTAACATTCGCGAGCTGCGTGATCGTATCCCAGGTGATTCCGAAGTCGGGATTGGAAATTCCATATTGCAGTCCTGTTGCTGTTCTCGCAAAAGGAACTCCCGATACATTTACATCTTGCTGTCCCAGGTAGGAAACGGTATCGTACCATATCGAGTCGAACGTATTCCCAGGCCCATTAATATAACCGCTGCGACAATGCGTTTCCAGCAGGGTCAAGTGATCCCAGATTACAGAGAGGGTATTCCACGCAGATGGGCGTGTTACGGTGAGAGATCCAACACTATAACCCCCGGTCGAGTCGTAAAGCATGACAGCCCCAGATAGAGCGTTGGCGACAACATGAGAAACAATTCGATTCGGAAAAATGGAATCGATGGCGCACGGAAACCCTGCGACGGTGAGCCGCAAAAAGCCCCGAGCATGATTCATTCCGGTTCCCGGAATCGAAAACGATGAACCAATAGGAAGGGTATCGTTGATGGGGTGTGGAGAGAAGGTATATTCCACAACGACGGGCTTTGCCGAGCTTGCGCTGCCATTGATCGTCGTGATGTGAATTAAGCCAGTCTGCGCGCCTTCGGGGACGGGCACCACCAGCATGGTGTCGTCTCCATACAGGAATGACTGCACTTGCGCGGTGTCAAAAACGAGGCGCAGGTCGTAAGGAAAATATCCGAAATGCGTTCCATAAATGGTATCGCTCTGAAAGGTCCAGACCGTGTCGGGACTGAAGCGCGTGATCGTCGGTGCCGTGGAATCGACGATATAGATATTGGTGACGGGATTATTCGTCGTGGTACAGGCCGCGAGCACGAGCGCAAAAATGGGAATGAACCGCAAGAGGTATTTCATGGTATTGAAGCGTTAGTTCATCGTTCTTGGCAAACAGCAATCGTCGCTCGAAAAGTTACAACAGTTCGGAAAGCGCGCCGACAGGCTGAAAAGCCTGTGCTGTCCGCGCTGGGGTAAACGTTCCCATCGCGGCAAGCAACCGATTTCATCACTTCCAACTCACGTTCCCTTGAGGATTTAGCAATCCCCCGTTATTCTTATCCTGCACCCAAACGGAGGCCGATGGTGACACGGTTGTGGGAGTGGAGGGATTTGAGGATATAATCGCCATTGAATTGCCCGCGCTCAATCCAACATCCCCGTACGATACGGTTGCGATCTCGCTTCCATCCGGAGACCAGTCGGAGTAGGTTTCGCTATTGGGACCGGTGGTCACTTGTTTTTGGCCGGTGCCATCCATGCCGATCACCCAAATATGACTGTTCATCTCGAATGATATTTTCGTTCCATCCGGGCTGACGGAGGGGAATTGCGGGATGGTTAATCCGCTTCCAATGGCCGTAACCGAGGTGAAATTCTTATCAACCTTATAAAGCCCAGCGGGGAGATAGGTGCTAATCGCTCCGTCATAATTTGTGATGCTAGCTGAGAGGATTAACGAGCCATCGGGAGCCCAGG
>DASYAJ010000291.1:0-1512 GCA_036501405.1 Kapaibacterium sp. (SeqCode) | reverse complement strand
TAAACCAAACCGTGACTCGAGTCACGGTTTTTTTATGACCAAAAACTGGAAACAAGTGACGAACAGCACTTCTTTCCACGCTCCGCACGCCGTAATTTCGTAGCGTCATCGAACATCGTTACAAACCATGACGCTAAAACACTTATCACTTTTTCTTTGCTGCTTGCTGCCGCTAGCATCGTGCAGCAAGAATTCGCCGACCGGGCCAACCGGAAGCTCCTTCGTAAAAGCAGGCGCAGGCAGCACCTTTACCTTCGATGAATACTCGACCGACAGCCTGAATGCCATCGAACCCGGATCGCGCGATACGCTCGTGAGTACGGTGATTAATACGAATGGCTCCATCGCCAACAAAACAGGCGTGATTGTAGTCGAAAACGTGAGGGCATCCGAACACGACACGAGTTACTACGCTTACGAAAACGATAACGATGTCTCGATGCTTACGATGTCCGAATCGACCGGAGAACCAATCTGGATGGTCCTACCGGTAGGAACCGGAACGACCGTCGTTACCGCCTCGGCAGACACCATGGAAGATTTGGGAATCGTTACCATCGTTCGGGACTCGACAATTGCTTCCCTGATTTCGTCCGAAAACATTACGGTGAAAGGCCAGTCCGTCTCGACCGAAAAAGTGCAGCTATCGTTCCGCGAAGTGATAACAGTGGATGGAGTCGCAGGCATAGAAGGGAAGGTCGATAACCTTTTGTACTACGCCCCATCGCTCGGCTTCATGGCAAAGACGACCTCGCCCTCCCGCTCCGATCCCGGCGGCGGATGGATCGATGGGAGTTTTCAGTCACTGATCGGGTACGATCTAAAATAAAAAGAACGCAATCGCCTGCTCGCTACTCAATCATTATGACAGTCATGACTTGGGGTCAAAAGTTCGTATCTCGCTGATGGACGCATTAAAATTCCATAGGCTAAGAATTCGAAATACTTTAAGCGGGATACTCTTCGTGGTTGTAATCACCGTGTCATTCAATTCGATTGTTCGATCGCAGGTCCAAATAGTTCTGAATTCGCCACCGCCCAATAAGATGAACTTGTCAGCACTCTGGCATGTCACTTTGATAAATTCTGGGGCTCCACGTCCGGTTGTTCTATACGGAATTGCGCACGATGGTAATGGGAATTTTGTCGCCGATGGCCTTACGAGCACTTTCACTATTTCGAAGGGAGTGACGGTAGTCAGTCCGCCGGAACTTGAGCCAATCACATATAATTCTGATCCTGGCTATGATAATATCGTTCGACGCACCGGCACTGTGCCTAGCGGTAAGTACACGATTTGCGTTTACGTTCTTGACGCTAAGAACACGAAGGATACGCTCGGTAGAGACTGCATCAACAACCAGGTTGTACTTAATGTCACGCCTCCTCAGCTAATTCATCCTGAAAATAATGTGGTCGTTACTGAGAATCTTCCGTTGTTCACGTGGACTCCCATTTCGCCACTTGTTCCTGTCACGGATGTGAGTTATGCATTGCGAATCGTCGAAGTCT
>DASYAJ010000290.1:0-5348 GCA_036501405.1 Kapaibacterium sp. (SeqCode) | reverse complement strand
CTTTTCGACCGAAGGACCAATCCGGTCCGCCTCATTGTAGGCTGGAATAATGAGCGAAAGAAGCACTCGTATATTGTTATGCAGGCACGCTCCGAACGAGCGTGCCTGCTGGAACGAAATTATTTAGGAGAATTGCTACCTGGCGTTGCTGGCCGCATAGCCCCCGGCGTGACGGTAAGGCCAGACGCGGCTGGTGGAGTGGCCGTGTCTTTGATGCCGAGTTGTGCGGCGAGCGTATTGCGGTCCTTCTGAACCGCCGCGAGCTCCTGTCCTCCGCCCATTTGCGCGATTTTCGCGAATTGCGTCAGCATTTGGTTGTACTTATCGAGGGCTTTTTGTTTCTGTCCTAGTTTGAGGAGCGATTTCGCATCGATTTCGGCAAGACGGAAATCGACGAAGGTTTGGTTACCGCCTTCGGTCTGCGAACGGAGCTGCGAAAAAATCGCACGGGCGGAATCGAACATCTCTGCATTCATATAGAGATCGCCTTTTCGGAACTCTGTTTGCAGGTATTGATCGCTTCCTATTGTGCTTTCGTCGAGCGGCGTCGCGCTTAGCTTTTTCGCGGCATATTTGATATACCTGATCGAGTTTGCCGTATCGCCAGCCGCTTGATAGAGCTGCCCCGTCGCCTGCAAGAGTTGGTAATCCCAATCGACAAGGTCCGGTGGCATCCGTGCGCTCAGCGTATCGAGCGCGCGTTTAGCATTCGCATTTTGGCCGGTGGTGAGATAATGATTCGCGAGCCGCGCATAAAGCTCGAAGTAGGTCGTCGTACCATATTCGTCATCGAGGCCGCTTCGATTGGATTTTGGATCGCGGAAGCTATTCAGAATCATTCCTGGATACGGCCCCGCTTCCAGTGCCGGTGCAAGGCGGTACGCAACCTGTGTATAGAGGGACTCGTTCACATCTCCATCGAAAAGCGAGCGTGGCGCCGGATGTTCCGTCGGAACGATTCTCGCAACGAGACCATCGAACACCGCATGATTATCGAGGCCCACCCAATAGCTGGGCGGCACCGCGACTGCAAAGCAGATCGGGCGATCGTTGATATTATAGACGACGGCATCGCGAATGATCTGATCCGCTACCTCATAATAGTAGGAATTTTTATCGTTTTGGTCCTGATGCTGCGACGTATAGCGCCAGCTAAACGTATAGGGTTGCGCGACGCCGGTAAAGCCTTTCATCGCATCGGCCGAAACATGGACGCTCACCATTTGCGCGGCAGCGTGTTGCGTATGAATGCCCTGCGGCGTTTCGTCATCGTTCAAGAGTTGTTCCTCGGTGAAGGATGGTAAGTTTATAGTCTTGGCGCCAAAGGGATGCTCGTCCTTCAGTTGCTTTACGTACCACCCCATATTCGCGAGCGAAAGATTGATAATTCTCACATCGGTGCGGATATGGAACATATCCTGAATGCACCAGAGTGGGAACGTATCGTTATCGCCAGCGGTGAAGAGGATCGCGTCCGGCGGGCAGCTTTGAAGGATGTTGTAAGCATATTCGAGTGGCACATAATTATGATACCGAGAATATTCACCCCATTTGGCGGCATGATGGAAATCCTCGCCGAAGAATGTCGTTCCCATCAGACCGAAACATTGATTGAGAGGAATAAGAACGACAGCCAGCGCCAGCGTCCCTGCGAGCAAGCCAACGGGGCCTTCCCCACGAATAACGGGAATCGTTTCCTTGCGTCCTTCGAGCACTTCGCGGTCTTTCGGACCAGCATCCTGCATCGGCAGATTCTGTTTTTTCGCAAATTTTGCACGGAGCATTTCCATAATGCCCGTCACGCCGATGCCAATCCACATTGCAAAAATCCAGAAGGAGCCGACATAGAAATAATCGCGCTCACGTGGCTGCATGTCTTGCTGGTTCTGATACCAGGCGGTAACGATTCCCATCAGGAGAAATCCCGCCATCATTGCCAAGGCCCGCTTCGGATCTCGCCGGAATTGCCAATAGATTCCAAAGAGACCGATCAGGAATGGAATACCGAGCGTGTGCGTCCAATCGGTGCCGGAGTCCTGTACGTCCTCGTGCCGCCCGACAAAATTCCAGAGCAGATAGCGGATATACATGTGGTCGGTCTGGTATCGCCACCAGAAATCGACGCTGCCGGTATAGGGCGCACCGACGGATGATTTATCGGGGTCCCATGTGCGCGCATGCATCGGATCTTCTTTCACGGCAGGATCGTCATTGCGGCGTGGGAACTCATGCGCTTCGCCATACTGGGCGCGAGAAATATAATTATAAAGCCCGTCGCTTTCGCCAGCCTGACCAAAGGTCGAAGGATGATGCTGGTCCATCGGCGGATCCTGCGCGCCACGGATCATCACGAATGTATAAGTGCTATATCCGAGGAAAACGAGACAGGCCCCAGTCAAAATCAATTTAGCAAGAACTTGCTGAGTTCGCCAGTAGTAAATAAAAAGTCCAACGGAGGCGATAGCAGCAATCCATGTCAGGGTTCCAGTTTTTGCGCCGCCGAGCCAGCCGACAATTCCAGTCAGCACGACAAGGAAAATAAAGAGAAACGCTACGGTGCCGGTCGCGAGCATTTCTGCCCACTTGCCTACCGTCATTTTTGGCCAGTGTTTATAATAAACGATTACCCAGACCGGAAAAAACGCGAGCATCGACATTTGATGCGCGCCCATCGATAGGCCTAAAAGATAAAAAATGAGAAGCAGATATTTTTCGCTGCCCACTTCATTGGCATGTTCATGCCAGATCATTCCGAGCCAGATAATGCAGCAGATGAAAAAGAGACCCGGCGCAAAAACGATAAACTCACTCGAATTGAACCAGACGCTATCGCTCCAGGTGAAGGCCAGCGCGGCTACGAACGCACCGCCATAATGGACGATCACGTCCGAAACCGTCTGCGGGTTCCCTCGCCAAAGCTTGATGACCCGCACCGTCGTCAGATAGAGGAACATCGCCGACATTGCACCGCAAAGCGCCGAAAACGTATTGCATCGCGCGGCGAGATCAGACAAGGGAACGATTAACTCGGCCAATCGTCCGACGATTATCCAGAATGGCGCTCCCGGCGGATGCGAAATGCCGAGCGTCGCTGCCGCGCCAAGGAACTCGCCGCAATCCCAGAATGGGATCGAAGGCTGCATGGTCGCAAGATAGGTGAACGCCGCGATGAGAAAACTGAGCGCGGCGAGAGTATAGTGAATCGGTTTAAGTTGCATGTATAAATCGAACGGTTGGACTAAGCCCAAAAAACGAAGGCCCTTGAGAACGGAAGTCCGGCGCGGAAAGCTCCGAGAAAGAATAAGAAAGAATCAGAAAAGAACCAGGATTTACAGGATGAAGAAGGATTTTTAGGATAATTCTTGCTCGAATCGGTTTCTTGCGGACAAGCGACCGCATTTACCTATTCCATTCTTTTCTATTGCTTCCCCATTTCCATTGAATTGAGCGCGAGGTGGGTTTTCAAATCCTGGAGATTATCACCGGCTCCCTCAGCGGGGCCGTAACTCGAAATAACCTGCGAAAAAAGCCGGTATGCCGTGTCGTATTTCTTCTCCGATTCTAATTGGCGGGCGTCGCATTCTTCGAGTTTGAGTTTTACGAATGACTGCTCGTCCGTTTCGGACGAAGTCGAGAGCGTTTGAAAAACTCTTTTCGCAGCAGCAAAATTTCCGGCGCGCATATCGAGATTTGCCAATTCATATTGCCCTTGGAAACCGCTCTCACTTTCCTTCGACTCAGGATTTTGCAATAATTCCCCGATTCCTTTCGCCCCAGCGGCCGCGTATTGTTGCATAATCGGCCAGTCCCCCACTTTATCCGCAATGTCCGCAATGAAGGACGCGAAGGAATAATCGACCGGAATGCGCGCAAGTGGAATGCGGGCTTCCATCGTATCCAACGCGCGGCGCGCATCGAGCTGCCGATTATTTGTCATGCACCAGTTCGCGAAGCGAATAAATTCATAGCGGTAGGAAAGCGAATATTCGTCGTCCATGCCACTGCGATTTGAAGCAGGGTCGGCGTAGGTCCGCAAAATCATTCCCCTATCCGGCGTCGATTGCGCTTGCACTGGCGTATGAAATAATACTTCCGAAAAGCGGCTCGGCTGCACACTCCCGCCCAAGCCATTGTTATCGGCCGGCTGTTTGAGTGGCGTCACACGAGCAGTGAGACCTTCATAGATCAGGTAACTATTCAATCCGGCGCGCGCGTCCTCGGGAACGGTTACCGAATAGCAAATCGGCCTTGTTGTAATATTGTTTTTAATAATATCGAGGACGACCTGATCGCTGGGCATTACAAATTTCGGCGTCCAATCGAAGAGCACGGCCGGCGCAGTGGAATCGCCGGAAATCCATCGAGCCGTCTCGGCAGAAATGGGGATATTCACCGGCTTCGGCGACCAATCGAGCTGTTTATAGACATCGTCATCGGTGGGAAGTTTTAGAAGGGCGTCGCTAAAGGCCGTGAGTTTAATCGCTTTCGCTCCCCAATCGTTATCGGTCTTGAGCTGCTTCACGTTCCACATCATCGTCACAAGCTGCAACTGCACAATGCGCACATCGCGGCGGATAGCATACACATCCTGCAAGCACCAGAGTGGGAACGTATCGTTATCGCCATAGGTGAAAAGAATGGCGTTCGGCTCGCAGCTTTGAAGAATATTATAGGCATATTCGTAGGGAATATAATCGCGATGGCGCGAATACTCTGCCCATTTGGAGGACTTCGCGAACGGCTGTCCGGTAACCATTCCCATCAGGCCCACGCATTGATTGATCGGTCCGAAAAGGATTAACGCCGCAAAAGTCCCACCGAGTGCAAGCGTAAGCTTACCGGGTTCCCGTTGGGCATATTTTTCCTTCACCCATTCCATCGCGGCGGTGGAAGCAATCCCGATCCACATCGCAAAAATCCAGAACGATCCTACATAAAAATAATCGCGCTCACGCGGCTGCGGGTCCTGCTGATCCTGAAACCATGCTGTGAAAAGTCCCATAATCAGGAATGCAGCAAGAAAGACCAGCGCGCGTTTTGGATCGCGCTTGAAATGACTATACAGTCCCCACAGACCGAGCATGAAAGGAATCGCCCATGTTTTCGAAACATCGGGCCGCGCGCCCTGATAGTCCCCTTCGCGGCCAATAAAATTCCACGCGAGATAGCGCAGATACATATCGCGCGTTTGGTATTGCCAGAAAAAGTCCAAGTCGCTCGAATAATTATTCCATGTTTCCGGCTTATACGCTCCACTCTCTTGGGGAAGGCGGCGATGGAACAATTCGTCGGCAAAGGTTACCGTCCCATATTGACTGCGCGAAATATATTCATCGAGCTTGGCAAAG
>DASYAJ010000289.1:0-3243 GCA_036501405.1 Kapaibacterium sp. (SeqCode) | reverse complement strand
GCGGACGGCGGCGGCGGCGGTGGCGGCGTTGCAGGCGCAGTGGCCGGCGGAGCCGTTGTGGTATCTGTGGTGGTGTTGTCGGTCTTCTTCGAGCAGGAAGAAATGCCGCCAACAAAAGCTGCTAATGCACCGAGCACAATGAGTTTACGAAGCCTCATGGCAATTTACCTCTTAGTTTAGTTAATGGAAAAAACCTTCACATTTTTCCGGCTCAGGAACCCGAAAGCGCCCACGCCATCCGAACATGAATTTTTGCGGATTTGGACCGTGCCTGTTTGGAGCACTGCCCGCCGCCGCGTTAATAAGTTAATTGTCAAAAAGAACTGCAAAGATACGAAGTTGAGGGCGAAAAAACAATAGGTTTCCGAAAGAATTCTACCGGTTCCCTACAAGGCCTCTGAAACTCCGTAAACTGCCCGTGGACTTCTAAGCCCACGGCGGACGACCGCGCAACAGCATTACGCGACCGCGTTTTGTCCGCTTGCGAGCAATCGCTTACTCGCTTTGGGAAGCCCGGAAAAAAGCTCCCCAAGTCCTATCTTTCTACAAAGATACGACATTTCGGAAGGCATTATGCGAAAACCGATTTTCAGGCGCATTATCGGCCATCCCGAATCTTCGCCATTTCCTCGCAAACCGCATCAATTTCGCCGATTGCATTATAAAAATGAGGTGCGATACGAATTCCGAGCGGCGGCCGAAAATCGACCATGAACCGCCGCCGGATGAGTTCGTCATTGATCTCCTTGGTCGTCCGTTTCGAACGGATCATTCCAACAGGATCGATGGTCAATGCGCCGCCACGTTTCTCGGCTTCGCGAGGGGAATTGACGGTGAAGCCAAACTCGTCCGAACGCGAAATCAGTCGCGAAGTCATTTCAAGAGACTTCTCCCGAATCGCAGCGATCCCAATTTTCTGGAACATCTTCAGCGCAGGACGCGCCGTATAAAGACAGGGAACCTGAATGCTGGAAGTTAGAAACCGGTGCATGCCAGGATCGAAGTTCACGTCCGGCATGTGGAACTCGAATGGCTCTTTATCGCCGAGCCATCCGCGAATCGCTGGCTGGAACTGTTCCTGTAAATCCGGCCGGACATACATAAACGCCGCGCCTGGTCCTCCGCAGAGCCACTTCAGCACGCCCGTTGCCAGAATATCGACGTTCAATGCTTTCACATCGATCGGCACAATACCCGCAGCTTGATAGGAATCGAGCATGACAATCGCTCCCATCTTATGCGCATGATCGATAATCGGCTTTACATCCTGCAACGCGCCGGAACGAAAATAGACATGCGAAAGCGCCACGAGCTTCGTCGTTTCATCGATGGCCTCGATATATTTTTCGGTCTCGGTCCGAATGCCGTCCGATGCAATGATCGTGTTCACCGTACCGTATTTTTTCCAGCCTTGCCAGAGATACGAAATCGTTGGAAAGTGAAGATCGGAATAAACGATCCCATTCCTTTTACCGGTAAAATCGAGGGAACTCGCGATAAGCGCAGAGCCAATGGTGAGATTATGGATCAGCGTCACGTCACGCGCTTCGGCACCGATGAGCGAAGCCACCAGTCCGCTCACTTCGTCGACCAGCGGGAACCATACGTCCCAGCTCTCCACGCCTTCCTTTGCCCAGAGCTTGTAATAGGCGCGCAGTTCGTCCTCCGCTTCTTCGGGAACCGCTCCCAGCGAATTCGAAATCAGGTAGCAGTTCTTTTCGAGAATCGGGAAATGTTTTCGGTATTTTTCAGCGAGATTGTCCAAGAATTTCTATGCGGTTAATTTTACGGTCATTCTTTGCAGAGTCGAAGGATCTCCGGACTTTTTCAACGAAGGAGAAATCCCCCGAGATCCATAAAACTACGATGACGCTCTGTTTTGCTCCGCTCAGGATAACATTTTTACTAAAAGTTCAAAAATGATTTTTGCGCATTCTTCTTTCGTCAGAAGAGGGAATGATTCCGAATCCCCATTTTTCCTGAAGAGAGAAATCTTATTCGTATCGTGCCCGAATCCAACGCCTTCTTCCGCGATATTATTCAGCACGATCAGATCGAGATTCTTTTCCACCAGCTTTTTCCTGGCGTAAACTTCGGCCTCCTCGCCTTTTTCGAGCGCGAAACCAACGACGATCTGCCCTGCTTTTTTAGACTTCGCAATCTCGGCCAATAGATCGGGATTCTTTTTCAGCCGGAGCGTCATCGTCGCATCGGAACCCTTTTTCAGCTTTCCTTCGGCCCTTTGCTCCGGAGCGAAATCCGCGACCGCCGCGCTCATGATAATAATATCGGCCTTCGGCGCTTCGGCTTTCACGGCATCCAGCATTTCCTGCGCCGTTTCAATTTGCAGGGGAATAACCCCCGCCTTTTCAAGGCGTGGGAAGGGAGCAGTTGGACCCATAATGAGCGTCACCACCGCTCCCATTTCTCTTGCTTCAAGCGCCAGAGCAACTGCCATTTTCCCGCTGGAACGATTCCCGATAAACCGCACCGCATCGATCGGCTCGTAGGTCGGCCCGCCGGTAATAAGAACTTTTTTTCCGGCTAACTCCGCCGCCTTTTTATTTAAATTCTCCCCCGCCTTTTTAAGGCGGGGAGCATCGTCGACGATGCAGGGGGGTGGTTCCCCCATTCCGAGAAGGGAACCAAGTTGTTCGACGATCGTTTCCGGCTCCGACATTCTTCCCATCCCCACAAGCCCGCTCGCCAATGCACCCGATACCGGCTCGATGACGAGCACGCCCTTCTGTTTCAGCCACTGCAAATTTTCCTGCACCGCCGGCTGCAACCACATATCCTCGTCCATTGCCGGAACGATAATGAGCGGTGTCCCTTTCGGCAGCGACGCTGCCGCGAGCGTCACCGCATTATCGTAAATTCCCACGCGCAGCTTTCCGATGGTCGTCGCAGAGCAGGGAGCGATGAGCATCGCATCGCAGCTTCGCGCCAGGTGAACATGCCAGGTCAGCTCCGAAAAACTTGCCCTGCTATGGAGCGAAGCGGAATAGGAGGGGACTCGGAGGTGGTTCTCCGTCTTTCCATCTAAAATTCCCCCCGCCTTTTCAAGTACTTGTCCCTCCGCCTTTTCAAGTAGTTGTTCCCCCGACTTTTCAAGGCGGGGGTTAGGGGGTGGTTCCCCGGGGAAAAGACTACCGATGATTTCCATCCCCGTCGCATCACGCATCTCTTCCCGGCTCACGAACTGCTCCGCACTTTCCGTCATCACGCAAGTGACCGCCGCGC
>DASYAJ010000288.1:0-4007 GCA_036501405.1 Kapaibacterium sp. (SeqCode) | reverse complement strand
TATTATGAATATTAAACGCGTGCGGCAGAGCTGAAAAGTGTTTCGAGAAGAAAAATGAAAATGCTCGTTTTATTCGTGCTTGTACTTTTATTGGGTGGATGCACGTCGCTCGTTTATACGCCGTACCTTCATCTTCCGGCGGCTCCGATGAAGTCGGGCACAATGAGCGTGGCTGGTTCCGGCGAAGGATTGCCCGAAACAAGCTCCTCCACGATTTCCGCAAGCGGCGAGGGAATCCTGGCTTATGCTCTGACAGATAACGTGACGCTTCGGGGCGGAGCGTGGTCGCGTGTGAGCGATATTCGTTCCGGGGAAGTGGACGGCACGTCGCTCGATGCGATTGTGGCGTTAAGCCGTCCGATGCAATTGAAGCAGGCGTTGGAAATGGGAACGGTTCCGGTCTATTCCGGTTTCGATGTTGCGATCGTTCCGCGCGCGATGAGTCTCTATGGCTGGAACACGCTGGGCCTCGCAGGCAGTATTAGCGCGGCGGTATGGCTGCCGTCGATCTGGAGCCCAGAGGGCAAGTTTGCGATGCGTCCCTATATTGCCATTGGCGGACTTGTGGGAACCGGTTATACGAGCAACAGTAACGGCGCGAGCGGCCATGGATACGGAATGCTGAATAATCTCGGTCTGACGATGACGTTCAGTCCGCATTTCAGCATCAATGAGGAGGTTGCGAACCCGATTGTTTGGACGACGATGACGAAGGCGCTGACCTGGTATCTGACGCCGAGCATGACCGTGAGTTATGCGTGGTGAACGGTGCAACGTGGGATGAATTTTGTTTGCGATCGATTTCAATCATGAAAAAAGAAAAATCGCTTTTTAACGAGAGGGCCGAAAAATTTCTTATTTTTGTAGTACGAAATCGATCGTATGCGAATAACGTCCCCCAACAGTGGCGTCGCAGCCACGTCAGTTCGAAGGAAGCGGCGAACGTCATTAGCATCAGATCGAAATTCAGGAATCACACGACCTCACGTCAAACCGGATAGATGCCGCAAATTTTTAAGAAGAGCACGAATGCCATCGCACGAATTTCGATCGTGTCGTCTGGCGCTATTGCCGCATTAGCGATCTATTACATTTTCATCGGTCTTCCCCGTTCGTCTTATTTCAACCAGACCGATCTCATCAAGACCCAGCCGGTCCAGTTCAGCCACAAGCACCATGTCGGCGACGACGGCATCGATTGCCGCTATTGCCACACGTCGGTCGAAAGCTCGGCCTCTGCAGGAATGCCGCCAATCAAGACCTGCATGAACTGCCACTCGCAGCTCTGGGCAACGACGACCTACCTCGAACCGGTTCGCGAGGCGTGGAAAACGGGAATCCCGATAAAATGGACGCGGATTCACGATCTTCCCGATTACGTCTATTTCAATCACTCGATTCACATCAACAAGGGCGTCGGCTGCGCAACCTGCCACGGCCGTGTGGACCAAATGCCACTGATTACGCAAGTGGCATCGCTTCAGATGGAATGGTGCATTCAGTGCCATCGCGCTCCGGAGCAATACCTTCGACCGCGCAGTCAGATATTCAACATGGCGTATCAGCCGCCATCGAACCAGCTGGAGCTCGGACGAAAGCTCAAGAAGGACTATAACGTGAAGGGAAGCGATGTGCTCACAAGCTGTTCAACCTGCCACAGATAATGGATAGTAAGTTCGAACTGCCAGTACTTGGTAATACTTCTGCATCGGATGCGGAACGCGCTCGCGCGCTTTCCGCCGATCTGACGATTCGTGCAGCGAACGGCAAGCAATACTGGCGCTCGCTCGACGAGCTGGCCGATTCGCCCGAATTCGATTCCTTCGTTCGCCGCGAATATCCTTCGCAGACCGAAGTGTTGATTGATCCGTTCAGCCGCCGTTCATTCCTGAAGCTGATGGGCGCATCGCTTGGCGTGGCCGGGCTTGCAGCCTGTACGGTGCAGCCGAAAGAAGAAGTGATTCCCTATGTGAGGCAGCCGGAAGAAGTTGTTCCTGGCAAGGCGCTTTACTTTGCAACGGCGATGCCGCGTTCGGGCGGTGCCATGGGCCTGCTCGTTCGCTCGAATGAGGGACGCCCCACGAAAGTCGAAGGCAATCCAGACCATCCTGCTTCGCTTGGTGCGACGGATTCCTTTGCCCAGGGCGAAATACTCAGAATGTATGACCCCGATCGTTCGCAATCGATGATGCACATGGGCGATATCAGCTCCTGGGGCGAATTTGTCAATGCGATGACCGGCCGGCTTTCCATGCACCAAGCCAAGAAGGGCGAAGGCCTGCGGTTTTTGACGGAATCGGTGACCTCGCCATCAATGTCGGCACTGATGCAATCGATTGCATCGGACATGCCGAATGCGAAGTGGCATCAGTATGAGCCGGCACGCGGTAGTGGATCGTTTTATGGTGTTGGCGCAAGCACAAGCCCGATGTACCGCTTCGATAAAGCCGACCGCATTCTTTCGCTCGATAGCGATTTTATGATGGGCGCGGGTACCAGTGTTCGTCATGCGCGCGATTGGGCGGAAAAGCGGAAAGTCAGCGCTTCGAGCACCGGCATGAGCCGCATGTATATGGTCGAAACGAGTTTTAGCACGACCGGCGCGAATGCCGATAACCGGTTGGCCGTGAAGCCCAGCGATTTTGAAGGAATTGTCGGCGCGCTCGCCTCGGCCATGAGCGTTGGCGGTGGAAGCGGAAATGCCGGAAATAATCAGGCATTTGTGAATGCTGTCGCGAAAGACCTTCTTTCCGCCAAAGGACGCTCGATTGTCATTGCGGGCGATTGGCAATCGCCTTATGTTCATGCGATGGCCGCAAAGATGAACGATGCGCTTGGCAATGTAGGTCAGACGATATTCTACTCCACCGCTGCTGAAACCAGCCCGATGGACCACGTTGCTTCGATCACCGATCTCGCGCTCGACATGGCAAAGGGCGAAGTGGAGTCGCTGATTATTTTGGGCGGCGTCAATCCTGTCTATTCCGCTCCGGCCGATCTTCAGTTTGCCGAAGCGACGAAGAAAGTTCCATTTATCGTGCATCACGGACTTTACCGCGATGAAACAGCGCAGCATGCCCATTGGCACATCAACGAAGCGCATTTCCTCGAATCCTGGGGCGATGCTCGCGCGCACGACGGTACCGCTTCGATTATTCAGCCGCTTATTTCGCCACTCTATGGCGGCAAAACGGCTTCGGAAGTGCTGACGACGTTCACGAAGAACCCGTCGCTATCGGCTTATGAGATCGTTAAGAATTATTGGACGGGCGGCTCGAAAAGCGCCACCGTCGAAACCACATGGCGCCAGGCGCTCAACGATGGCGTAATTCAAAATACGGCAACGACGGCTGGTGCTGCTCCGGCGCCGGCGGCGAATCCGCAAATGAATAATCTTGCGGCAGGCGGGTATGAAATCGTCTTTCGTCCCGATCCGACCATTTACGATGGCCGCTATGCCAATCTTGGCTGGCTGCAAGAATTACCGAAGCCGATTTCGACGCTGACGTGGGATAATGCAGCCTACATGAGCCGCAAAACGGCGGAAGCCTTAGAACTGAACGAAACACTTCGCTTCAAAGGCGGCGAGTATGTTTCGGATGTCGTTCATATCGAAGTTGGGGACCTGAGCGTCAACGCTCCGGTCTGGATTATTCCCGGTCAGCCGGATAATACCATCACGCTGCACCTTGGTTATGGTCGCAAAGCGGCGGGTCGCGTCGGAAACGATCTCGGTTTCGATGCGGGACGGATTCGGACCACCAAAAATTATTGGTTCGCCACCGGCGCGAAGGTAACGAAGAAAGGCGATACCTACGAGCTGGCCGGAACACAGGTCCATTTTTCCATGGAAGGGCGCGATTCGGTCCGCGCGGCCACGTTCGACGAATATAAGAAAGACCTCGATTTCGTTCATCATCCGATCGAGCACTCGATGCTTCCGAACGATACGACAACCTACGAAGATAAGATCGAGGACCCCACGAAGGATATGTCGCTCTTCCCCG
>DASYAJ010000287.1:0-1639 GCA_036501405.1 Kapaibacterium sp. (SeqCode) | reverse complement strand
GGTAACGATGCAATTTACGTGAAGCGTTTTCTTTATCATGACCCGATCAATCCCGTATCGCTACCACAACTATTATCTCTCGGGCTTTGGAAGATAGCTTTATTTTACTTCTTGTTAACGATTTCCTGCATTTCGATATGGTTCCGGCGCGATCTTCGCCGGTTTCTCCTTTTCCTCCTTGCCGGATGTATTCCTGTGCTGATTCTCTCCGTTCGATGGGATGGTGCAAGTTTGGAACGGCACATGCCGCTCTTCCCTTTTTTATTTCTTCTTCTTGCGTTAGGATTCGAGAGTAGTGGGCGTTCCATCAAACGGATTTTTCCAATCGTCCTCGTCGTCGCGCTTGCCGTGAATGTGTCGTCGATGTGGTTTGCTTCGAATCAGTCTCGTGAGGAAGCGATTGCCACACGTCTGCATGAAATATGGCCTCGCCTTACCAATAAATGCAGCGTTGCACTTCTTTCCTCGAAGGATGATTACGCTGACTTTCAATCTATCCATCCCTTCGATACATTCAATCAATCGGATCGTCTTCAATTTTTCAGTACCGTTTCTATCGGGGAAGATTCTGCTGTGTACTGGAAAAATCGTTTTGAAACCAATGCTCTCCAGACTTGGAATCATGGGGGCGATGTCTGGGTCTCGCGCGTGTTAGTCTCCGAAAGACCGGGCGACAGCATTTACTGGATCGAAAATTATCAGCCGCAAATCATGTGGAATGATATTTATTCGTATTTCCGAACCCTTCCCTATTCCGATTCTACGCCGCATTTTCTTTTGCTCGCTCGGAACTCGATTTCTGTTCATTGATCTATGACCATCCTCCAGCTCCCCCCGCGTATGCCATGGCCGCTGAATGATGGCGGCGCCATCGGGATATTTAATATTACCAAATCGCTTGCAGCTTTGGGGCATAAGATCATACTCGTTACTTATCCGCATGACGATCCGAACGTAACGACGGAAGGAATAAAAGAGCTTTCGAAATATGCAACGGTAGAACTTGTTTCGAAGCCGCTTCCTTCGCGCAACTCTGTTCTCCTTCGAACGATCGTTCGCGGTGCGTATCCCATCGAGCGGCGCATGATGCCTGAAATGTTCGAACTCCTCCGCCGGATTTTAGATCGAGAACGATTCGATCTTGTCCATGTCGATCACGCGCACATGGGAAAATATGGATTGTGGATTAAAAAAGAATACGGTCTGCCGATTGTGCTGCGGGAACATAATTTTGAAGCACTCATCTACGAGCGGTTCGCTCGAACGGAGCTGAATCCAGCGAAACGATTCATTGCGAGAACCCACGGCAGGCGGCTTCGAAAGGAAGAAATTGGATTTCTGAATGCCTTCGAAGCGATCGCCGCCATTACCGAAGAAGATGCGTCGATTATGCGCAACGCTGCTCCGAACGCAAAAATAGCTGTGATTCCAGCCGGTGTCGATACCGATTATTTTCAGCCTTCCGATATTGGGGAAATTGACGACAGCATTCTTTGGATCGGCAGCCTCGCCTGGGATCCGAATTACGATGCGATTCGGTATTTTCTGAGCACGATTTTACCCTTGATTCTGCAAAAAAAGCCTCAAGTCCACTTCGATATTATCGGCATCGATTCCGAACGGATTCGACCTCTAACGG
>DASYAJ010000286.1:0-1593 GCA_036501405.1 Kapaibacterium sp. (SeqCode) | reverse complement strand
GCTGGCTGCATATGGGATGCCGGGTATCCGGCATGACTATTCGCATTCCTTCAAGGTGCATACGTACAAATTCCATCTTGAAAGCGTCAATGGTTTGAAAGATTATGGATATTTCCCCTCGCCCGATACGGAAATTATAGCGTGCGCTACGATCTTCGGCGTCCCTTGCTCAGGATGCAAAGCCGCAGACGGTAACGGTGCTTCGAATGACATAACAGGCTTTGCGGTCTGGCCACCGATTTCTTCAACGGTCGAGATGGTCGTTACGAAGGGCTTAGAAATACCGGGGCAATTTACGTTGGTCGATCAGGTGGGCCGCATTTGGAAGGAACAAGTAGTCCTTCCCGGCTCCGATCATTTTGAATTTTCCACAACGGATATTCCATCGGGAATTTATTTCACGCGTCTGATTAGTGGGAACGAAACACGGCAGGCCAAATTTGTCGTTCAACACTAATGCACACAGCCATGAAAAATTCTATTCTCGTTTTAATTATCTTCATTTCTTTGGCGTTGTTCGGCGTTAGCTCGCATGCACAATATCGCGCCGATACCTGCGGATGCCCGCCACCGATTATAAGTCTTGGAGGAGATTTGCCTCGGTATGGTAATTTCGCTGGTGCCCTTTCACCCAATGGGGAATGGTTAGCCATTTATGGTTCCAATGGCGGTCAATTTATCTATCTACCATCCGACTCTCTCGTAACGCCCATACTTCATTCTGGACTGCCGGGAGAAATCGATGGGACGGCAGAGGGAATAATCTGGTGTCCGTATGATACCGATCTTCTCCTTGTCGAGACATCGAGCGACGTCGATACAAGCGGCCACGATTTCTCCGTGGAGAATCTTTTCATTTATAAGATATCGACAGGGACGAGCACCTTGATCAATCCAGCCGTGTTCGGAATATACGGTCCGTCTATCATCGGTGTGGTCGATTGGCTTCCCACTTCCTCACTTGGTCACGATAGTATAGTCATCGGATATTCTCACTTAGTCTCGCCTGACGGTAAGAATTTTATCGGGATCTATTGTCCAGAAACCCAAGCACTCATTCCTCGTCCATATTCAAACGACACCTTCGCTTGGTCCCATGATCGGAAACATCGGATATGGATGAAACCCGATACGTTACTTACTCCATCTCCGAACTACGGTTATTTTATTCAGCTTCCTTATTTCGATTCGATTCCTCTTGTCTTTTCGGAACCGATCGATACACCTGGCATAAATGGCGCGACATTTTCCCCAAACGATTCGCTCGTTGCGTATTGGGTCGATCCGCTTGGTGCGTCTTCTTCGGACACGATTTTTGAGCAGATATGGGTCTGTAAAACCAGTGCTCCGACAAACATTATCAGCGTCATAAATTTTCAATGCTGTTTTTGTACCTATTCGATTGATGGCGGCATCGATCCAGTATTCATTACCGATTCCACTCTTGCGGTTTCGATGTACCATTTTGGCGATATATCGGACCCGCTGTGGGAAATTTCGGATCAGGGCTGTAATATTGTGCGTCAACTTACGTTCCCGCCGGGTTCTTCGGTTGAACAACCCGAAGCAATTCTTCAAAATTTCTCTGCTGTT
>DASYAJ010000285.1:0-1769 GCA_036501405.1 Kapaibacterium sp. (SeqCode) | reverse complement strand
GGCTTCCACTGGTTCTCCAAGCGACGATGGATCGTCTTTTTCGAATCGGAACTTAAATTCTTCCGATTCGAAGTCGATCGAACCCATTTCTTTCCGCAGTGCATACATTTTTTCGCTGAGCGCGCGCATTTGGCGCAGCAGCTTCGCATGTTTGCCGCGCCCGCTTGTAATGCGGTTCTCCGCTTCCCGATACGTAAAGCGCATCACGCTGCGAATGATCGTTTTTTTGATTTCCGATTTTTTTACCTTCGCGGTTTCGGGATCGATTCGCAGGAAAACGGAGTAAGTCAGTTTGTCCTCGTCGGGCCGAAGCGAGCAGAGTTCATTCGAGATTCGTTCCGGAAGCATGGGAATCACTTCCCCGACCAAATAGACGCTCGTGCCACGCCGCAAGGCTTCCTGGTCGAGCGCGGAATCTTCGCGGACGTAATGCGCTACGTCGGCAATATGTACGCCGAGCGTGACCGTGCCATCTTCCTCCGTTTCGAGCGAAACGGCATCGTCGAAATCTTTTGCGTCTTCGGGATCGATCGTAAAAATTATTTTTCCGCGTAGGTCCAGTCTTTTCTTTACTTCTGCCGCAGAAATTTCTTCCGGAAGCTTTTCTCCTTCTTTCAAGACCGCCGCGGGGAATTGTTCCGGGAGATTGAACTCGGAAATAATCGGAGCGTTCGAGAATCCGAACTTTGCGGTGGATTCCATCCGCGCAAGCACAAAGCCTTCGGGCTGGAGATATTCATCGGTCCAGTCGTAGAGTTCTATCGTTACGCGGTCCCCTTCGCGGGCGCCATGCAGGTCTTTTCGGGCAATAAAAATATCGCGTTTGATTGTACCTGTTTCTGGTCGTACGAAAAATCCCTGCCGCGTCCGCTCGATGGTCCCGACAATGCGTTGCGCTGCTTTGGTGAGAACTTCCGTAATTTCTCCCTGCGGACGCTCGCCTTTTTTCGCCGCGAAGAGATGGACGCGGACGACATCTCCATCGAGCGCCGAGTGAAGGTTGCGCGTGCGAATGAGGACCGAATCGCCAATATCGAACTCCTTCGTAGGCGTTAGAACGCCGTTGCCGGTCGGTTTCAGACGAAGCTTTCCCTCGATCTCGGTGTGCTCGGTCTTCGGCAGTCCATAGCGGCGGCGCGTGGCGCGAAGGATGGTTCCCTCGCGTTCCATCGTATCGAGCAGGCGCCGGAGTTCCTGATACTGGTTCGAATCGGACTTGACGGCGAGCATCTTCGAGATCTCATTCGTCTTAAAAAGTTCACCGGGATGCTCGGCGAGAATATGGAGGATCGAATCGCGTGTCAAAATATGTCTGGGAGATTGATAGTAACCGAACGATAAGTTTTATTTGTTAATTCTTACCTCGTCATTATCTTTTGATCTGCTACCGTATCGTTTGATTTCGTATCTTAAAGGGTTAACGCCCCAAAAAGCCGAAGCGCTGGCCACAGCAGGCATCGAGCGGCTGGAAGACCTCGTCTTTCATTTTCCGGGCCGATACCTCGATGCCCGCGAACGGGTGCCGCTGGCTGAAATACGGAAGCACCTTCGAAAGCCGGTCAGCGTGCGCGGCAAAGTGCTGACGGCGCGGCTGGTTCCCGGACGCCGCCGCGCTCGCGCGGAAATTGTTCTCATGGATGAATCTGGCGGTACCGTGCAACTCGTTTTTTTCGATTATCCTGAGTGGCGGGTGAAACAGTTCGAGAAAGAAGAGGAATATCTTGTGGCCGGGTATCCCGGCGAGTATCGGCAGGTGGTGCAGATCGTGC
>DASYAJ010000284.1:0-1938 GCA_036501405.1 Kapaibacterium sp. (SeqCode) | reverse complement strand
CGAATGCCGACGAGGTGTCGCAGTTTGGTTCCTATGATCTTATTGTCGGAGCCGATGGGGTCATGAGCGGAGTCCGTGCGGAACTCGCCGATTTATTCAAGCCCGAACTTTCGACACGGACGAACCGCTACATCTGGTTCGGAACGCCGCACTTGTTTCATGGCCTCACGCTGACCTTCCGAGAGAATTCTGCTGGAGTTTTTGCAGCGCATTCGTATAAGTTCAACCGGGAACTCAGTACCTTTATCGTCGAGTGCGATGAAGAAACCTGGGACTCCGCTGGCTTCCGCGACATGGATGACGATGCGACGCGCCGCTATATCGAGCAGGTGTTTCATTTGGACCTGCAAGGCTCCCCGCTGCTATCGAACAATTCGAAATGGATTAATTTCGTGATGGTCAGAAACCGCAATTGGTGGAGCACGATTCCGAAAACGAACGCTTGCGCCACATTACTCGGCGATTCGCTGGCGACAGCGCATTTCTCGATCGGCAGCGGAACGAAACTGGCGCTCGAAGATGCGATTGCACTGGTCCATGCCTTGAAAGCAGAAGGAACGGTTCCCGATGCTTTGCGGGAGTTTGAAGCTGCGCGTCGGCCAATCGTCGAGGAATATCAGGAAGCGGCGTGGGAAAGCCTTCAATTTTTCGAGAATCTCAAGGACTACATGCACTTCGATCCGCTGCCATTTGCCTATAAGCTGATGACGCGCTCGGGGAAAGTCGATTATGAAAATTTGAAAAGAAGGGATGCAAACTTTGTCAATCGCTACGAAGAATTTACAGCATGATTACGTCCTTCTTTTATCCGCGCCACGGGCCGCGAAAATTTTTGTGACTTTTTTGTAACGTTTTGCATGTTTCCCGTGTCGCTCCTCAACCGGAAGTATATCCTACCGGATAAGTTTACCCTGCATGACAAGTTTATTCTGCATGACCATGACATCTTTTTTTTCACGATTTTCCCGCTACGCATTTGCTGTGGCGCTGATCCTTATCATTCCTTATGCCGCCAAAGCGCAATGGAAGCAGCTTGGCTCGACGCTGCACTTCAATGTGTACTGCATGTATTTCTTCGACTCGACACATGGCGTGGCTGGCGGTGTCGGAAGTATTTACAATTATGCAAATGGGGCTTGGGGACCGCCGAGTACGACGCCGGGCGATAATCCTTTCTACTTTACTTCGATTCGGTACATGAATGGGAACCTCTATGCGACATCCGGCGCGCAATACGTCTGGATTTCGGACGATAGCGGCAAAAATTGGCGTAATACGACAACGCCGAGCAATTTCGCTTACGATTCTTATTTCGTTGGCGATAGCCTTTACTCGACACAGCTCGGAACGTTTGCGGAACTCGATACGAACATTTGCATTCGGTCGAATAATAACGGATCTTATCCTTCTTATTCCTCGAATGGCGGCCGGACCTGGACCACACCGTCAGGCGGCGCAAATATCGGTGGATTGGGAACGTATGCCGATACGTGCCGCAAAATGTTCTTCGCATCGAGCAAGCAAGACTCGGTCTTTTATTCGCTCGATAGCGGAAAGCATTGGAAGCATTGCGGGCCGGGTGTAGCCTGGGATATTATGAACGGCTCGAACGATGCCGTCTATCATCAGGATTCGACCGGCGTCTGGGTTTCGGTGGACGGCGGAACGAGTTGGGAAAATATTGGCGGTCCAACGACGATCACCGGCGACCGTTCCATTTTCGGTTGGGGTAACGAAGGCAACTATCTCGTTGCTTCATCCGGCGGAGCAGTCTGGTTCTACAATGCGATCGATACGGTGCTTCCGACCGATCCCGTCACGCGAACCGATACGCTCGAAAGTTGTCCGATCACCCGAATTCCGATTTACGTTCGGCCCTTCACCAAGCCGTGGACGATCCAGATACAGATGTCGAGTGACGGGCCGCAAAATCTTGCG
>DASYAJ010000283.1:0-2693 GCA_036501405.1 Kapaibacterium sp. (SeqCode) | reverse complement strand
CTGCCATTCAGCGTATTGCCATTGGTGGAATAATTCCCGGAATACGTATGGGAGTAGTGATCGAATCCAGCGTTGAACTGAAACTGCGCATTGTTCGGAAAGGGACTGCTCGCCAGCCCACCGCCAAAGCCGAATTGATTGAAATTCAGTCCGAAGCTATAATTCGCTCTCACATCCGCCGCAGCGAATCGGAAGTCTCCGAATTGAAACGCGGGAACGAATGGTGTATGAAACGAGTCCACCGGCGCGCGCGGCGCCTGCGGCGCGGATGATAGTCCGATCGGTGCCATCGTCAGTTCGTCATTTTGCGAATTGAGATGATCGAAAGACTGCGAAAAGACTGGGAATGTAATCAGCATGCTAAATACTGCAATTTCAAGAAATGCAAGGCGAGCGCGAAGATAAATCATGTAGTCCTCCAATATTTTGTGAAAACAAGGCTGTCTGATGAACTTCAGACACTACAAAGATACAAAACAAATCGCGCGGATTCCTGAAACTGAATTTTCAGGATCGATTTGCAGTAGGAACATTTGTCAATTGTTTGTTAAAATTTCAGTTGCTGCGGCGGCAGCTCGCCATTCCGTTCACGGTCGATCAGTGAGGAAATTCCATCCCCATTCACGAAAAATTTCATCCCCATGAATACCTGTCCGATATGAAATCCAGAATAAACACTTTGCGTGTATCCGGCCTCGACCGCAAAGGGATCGGTCTCCGAAAAAAGATATTCGCCTTGGAGCGTCAGATCGAAATTGTAGGAGCCGCTGAAGCTGATGCTGACAACACTGGCATTCAGCGCAAAATCGGGCGTGGCATAATAGAGAACGTTCCCACCCAGATAATTCCCGGACGATCCGCCCGAAAATTCACCGAGTTTGGCGAAAAGTGTTAGGGTATTCGATGCCAGCCATTCGAGGAATGCGCCGTAGTTGAAAGTCACTCCAGAAGTTCCCGATGTCACGCTCGATTGGATTCCAAGCGCCGCTCCGAGTCGCAAGGATGGACGGTTCCAAATTGCCGAACCGCCCGCCTGCCAGTTCGAACCGCTTCCCGGGAAATTGGAACTTTCATATCCAGCGATCAGTCCAAACTCTGGACCAAAAACTCCATCGTCAACTCCTTCATTCAGCGGCTCTGTCAAAACGCTTGCCATAACCCCCAACGCGCTGACACTCGGAATATTGCTCTGTGCGATATTCATATAGTCCGCACGGAGCAGCGCTGAACTAAAATCGATCCCAGCCGCATCGAAGGCCGTCGGCGCCGGTCGAAGAATGCCAGACGAATCGGACGGCGCATGTGTCGAGGAATCGCGTGAAGAGCTTTGTCCAGATGCAGTGTGGCATAGCAGAGCAATCATGCCGAGCATCACGCAGCATGTCATAGTTTTAGGCAATTGTTTCATTCCGTGTGAGAGTAATTAAGTCGATTCGATTTTACGTTTCAGTAGAGTTTCCAGCGTCAACCTTCCATAATTCAAATCGTTCCGGATACGTGACGCCTTCGAGAACAAGCCCGTGCGCCGGAGCAATATACTTTGCGCGCCAAACTTCGCGCGGCTGATGCAACAATTCCCGAAATTCTTCTGGCGATAGCTTCCCCTGTCCTACGGCAACCATCGCCCCGACGAGCGCGCGGACCATCCCGCGCACAAAACGATTAGCGCGAATGATAAAGTAAAGATACTTCCCATCCTCGTACCACTCCGCTCGTTCGACGATACAGCGGTAATGCTTCACGTCATTCGTGCGCTTCGAAAAACTGGTAAAGTCGAATTCGCCGACGAGCATTTGCGCGCAGGCCTCGAGCTTCGATGCATCTATCGCACCGCGAATCGCCCAGACATAGTTCCTATCGATTGCACTTCGATCGATCTTAATGGTGTATCGATACTGCCGAGCCGAAGCGGAATGCCGCGCATGAAAATCGGTGGGAACCGGACGCAGATCGAGAATGGCAATGTCTTTCGGCGTTGTGGCGTTCAGCGCCATCACAAGCTTCGATCTTGGACCATTCGCTATCCCCTCCTGGAAAACGGAAGGAATAGTTTCAGGAAGTTCCACATGCGCAACCATCCCGCGCGCGTGAACACCTGCATCGGTTCGGCCTGCGCCATGAACGGTTACCGTTTGCAAAAAAAGCCGATGGAAACCTTTTTCGATCTCATTTTGGACCGAACGTCCCTTGGGATGATCCCCTTGTGTTTGCCATCCGGCAAAAGCAGTTCCGTCGTATTCGATGAGCAGCGCGAGTTTCAATGCGACTCCGCACTAGGACGTTCGAAAAGATCGAGAGAGTGAGAATCGGTCTCAGCGTAATAATCGAATTTCATTTCGAGATTATTTTAAACGAAGTAGCATTTCCGCGCTTACCCCCGCAACGTCCTCCACTCGTTCCCGCTCCCGAATCAGCCGAACATCGCTTCCATCGACAAGGACTTCCGCCGCGCGAGGCCGAAGATTGTAATTCGAGGCAAGCGTGTAACCATAAGCGCCAGCACAGAGCACCGCAATCGAATCGCCACGTTTCAGCAGCGGCATTTCACGATTCTGCGCAAGGAAATCGCTTGTTTCGCAAATCGGACCGACAATATCGACTTTGGAGGTCGTCGAATTATTCAGTTCCAACGGCGCAACTTGATGATAGGCCTCATAAAGGCACGGCCGAATAAGTTCCGTCATGCCGGTGTC
>DASYAJ010000282.1:0-2842 GCA_036501405.1 Kapaibacterium sp. (SeqCode) | reverse complement strand
TTGCTCTCTCCTGGAACGACCTGGGATGACATAAAGGAATTTGCCGGAACGATTAGCCACGAAGATGCCGAGGATATGCGCCGGGCCATCGAGGAAGGTTGTGAAAATATCGCTTATGAACGATGGTAAACTGGCTGCTCGATACGAATTGCCTGATCTACGTTCTTGAAAATCGGAATGACGGAGAAATTCTTTTACAAGGGAAAAAACTCTACGCTCCTTCTCCGGCTGTAGGTGAACTCTATTTTGGCGCACGAAAATCGGCGAAAGTGGAATGAGGGCATTGTTTCGTGGTAAGGTCCATGGCCGCATCAAAATATCTCTAATTCTCCTGAAAACTCTCGCCCATACCTCGCCTTATAGGCCCATTTGCTTCGGTTACAAATTTTTTTTGAGATTTTTTTCAACATTGCTTGACATTACCATTTTTATTTCGTAAGTTGAAGGTATGGTGATGGGCACCATGCGACAAGGCGAAAGCGGGAAGATGACGAATTTTGGAAATCGGCTTATCATGAATAAAATAGCTCGATTCATGAAGTACAAATGCGTGTAAAAAATGCTTTTATGGTTTTCAGCTAAATTTCGGTGAGCACCATTTTCAAGAAAGTGGTGCCTTTATGAAGCACAAATGCGTTTGCAGAATCCACCAAAAGGCACTATGTCGTAAAATGTATGGGGGCGCGAATTCCCTCCCGTCGCAGCTCCCGCAAGGGGAGAGAGGGGGATTTGATGGGATTTTTTGAACCGAAGAGGTATTCATCGGGTTAAGAGGCCACTTCCTGACTGAGATTTCTGGGATTTTAACCAGGATTCTTTGGATGGAGAGCAATAAATCACAGATACGGATACAGCCAATTTACATGGTGTCTGCGAAAGCAGATTGTAATAAAGCTCCGTAGAGACACTAACCAATAACCGCGCACCACAGGTGCGCTTTAACATGCGAATCAGTTTAGAAGACCTCCTGGCATCCGGTGCTCATTTTGGGCATCTCACCCGTCGTTGGAACCCGAAGATGAAACCGTTCATCTTCATGGAGCGCAACGGCATCCACATCATCGATCTCAAAAAGACGCAGATGCTCGCCGAAGAGGCGCTCGATGCGGCCGAGAAATTAGCCGCCGAGGGAAAGAAGTTCCTGTTTGTTGCTACCAAAAAGCAGCTTCGCGCAATGGTGAAAGAAGAAGCCGAGCGCAGCGGGCAGTTTTTCGCCATCGATCGCTGGCCGGGCGGAATGCTCACCAATTTTTCGACGATCCGCAAATCGCTCAAGCGCTTACAGCAGATCGAAAAGATGGAAGATGAAGGTTCCATCGAGAATTTCACGAAACGCGAACGCCTCGATTACACCCGTGAGAAGGAAAAGCTCACCGGCACGCTCGGCGGTATTGTCGAAATGCGCGGACTTCCTTCGGCGATGCTCATTATCGATATCAAGAAGGAGCATATCGCTGTCGAAGAAGCACGTAAGCTCGGCATTCCGATCTTCGCTTTGGTCGATACGAACGTCGATCCCGATCTCGTCGATTATGCAATCCCGGCCAATGACGATGCGCTCCGCTCAGTGCAGCTTTTCGTTCATGCCTTTGCGGATGCGATCAATAACGGCCGCATGGCCGCTCGCGCTCGCAAGACCGAAGAGAACGGCGAAGGACGTCCGGAGCTGAACCTCGAACGCCGAGGTCGTCGCGTAGAACTCGAAGCATCGGATTTCCTGCCTGCTCCAGTTCAACCCGAACCGGCCACGTCGGCCGCCTAAGGGAATTCAAATCCATTTTGCAGGAACGCTCGGACCGAAAGGTTCGGGCGTTGTTTTATTGTGTTTTTGCAGGATGAAAACGACGAAGATCACGCTGCTCAATTTCGAGATCGATAAGCTGACGAATTCGATTCTGAATACATTGACAGGAGAAACATTCGATACGGAGGTCGTAAAAATGTCCAGGAACGAACTTATAATACGGGGCAAGGGTATGATTTAACGGCACGGGTCATGCAAAGACACACCCTCCCCTAACCCCTCCCGCAAGCGGGAGGGGGGATTGTTCACATCGTAGAGTAGCCCAATGGAGCCGATCTCTCGCCGGAATTTCTCTATGTGTTGGCGCGCAGACAGGAGGAATGATTCCAAGAATAAAGGCTTGATCGTGATTTTTCGGCGGGCGAGAAACTTCACCCGAAATGAATGATTAAGTTTGCAACAACGGAAACAAAAATCGAATATCCCAGGATCTGAACTGATGCTGACTTCCAGCCTTGCATTAAAATTCGTGTGCGATAGTGCATTTGAATTAGCGCCATTGCTGAAAATGAAATAATATCCACAAAGAGCAGCCTATTCATATCAGCACTCCAAAGTTGAAGCTGCAAAAGCCGATCAATCCCACCAACGATCATGAGGGTGAGGAAAGCCGCGAGGGTGCTTAAAATTTGGTGGTTATTCGCGTGCCGCCATACTGATTTTTTTTCTCCATTTTCCATGATATTATTTCGATTTTATGGCTTTACCAAGCAGGTTGATGTATAGCCCGAGAAAGTAAGAATGCTGAACCAAGGAGAGAAAGAATTATAAATAGAGAAAGCAATCCAGCCATTGTAGCTAATCTAAAGGAGCGGTATTTGAATATCCAATCTCCCTTCGGATTGGAACACAGCAGAGCAAATGCAGCAAGAGGAGTCACTTCGAGTTTTTCGAAGAGATACGGCGCGGGTAGTTGATGGAATAACTGAGGCACTATCCATTGACCTGTCACCAAAGATGTTGCAATTACCGTGACGACAATTGTCAACGATTTTATTTTTATTCCCATGCTCTATTTTGAAACTCGTGTTAGATTTA
>DASYAJ010000281.1:0-8608 GCA_036501405.1 Kapaibacterium sp. (SeqCode) | reverse complement strand
CACAATCCTTTCGGTGGAGAGGGACAGCTCAAGCTTTAGTTGTGGGAACACTCCGAAATGGTGTGCTTGTGAATGATCATGTCACACTCCCCCATCGTCAAATCTGGACGCTTAAATCGTTTCTCGTCACGCCATGAAATTACGCTCTCGGTCCCGAAGGGACGCAGTACTCGCAGCCCAGGGTGGAGCGAAGCGGAACCCTGGGTTACCGTTGCGTAGGGATTTCATAGCCCTGAAAGGGCGGTATTTACCCGTTCCCAAATTACATCGCCCTTTCAGGGCTATTGTCCGTTTGATAAATCGTTACCTGGGGTTCCGCTTCGCTCCACCCTGGGCTGCGAGTACATCGTGCCTCCGGCACTTAGGAACATGGCGTGCCTTCGGCACTATTTTCTTCGGTCTGCTGCTATCGTCCAGTGTTTTTGCGCAATCGCGTGATTCGAAAATGCGTGTGCTAAATCAAATCGCTTCCGTTCCCATTCGGAATGATTTTGCGATGGTTGCGGCGCGAATCTATCTTGGGAAGGATACTGCGGTTGCATATCGACAGCTCGATACGCTGCTTTCGCGCGCGTATGGCGATATGTTTTGGATGTATGGGTGCGCGGGTTTGTATTATGCAACGGGCGATCGGCTGCGTCCCGAATACATGGCGCGAATTCGCTCGTGCTGGAAGCACTCAACGCCCTATCGCGGCGATACGGAGAACCATTTTCTGATGTACTACGGCTCGCTCTTTCTGATGTCGCAGGCGTGGCCCGATTTGCCGGATACCGATTGGTTCATGTCCAAATCCTCGAAAGAAATTTACGCAGAATCGAAAGAATATCTCGATCATTGGATCGACGAGACCGTCCGCAACGGACAGGAAGAGTGGGATTCGCCGCGCTATGGATATTACTATATCACCCCGCTCGCACTGCTTGCCGAATACACCAAAGATAAGCGCATGAAACACCGATTCGAGATGATGCTCGAATACGAACTTGCATCTTATGCTGCGGATTATCTGAATGGTTCCTATTGCGGTGCGCACTCGCGCGTGAGCGATGACTGTACGATCGATCCCCATGCTGCGGAGATCGAAACGTATGGTAACTATTTTTTTGGCGAAGATGGCGGTGCGGCACGGCTCGATACACTCGCAGCCATGCACCCCGATATCGCTTTTGCCGCAATGACAAGCTTCGAGTGCCCGAAAATCATCCGCGATATTGCGAACGATCGCGATACTGCGTACGAGCAATTTTCCTTCAAACGCGGACGGCAAATGCTGCGCTATCTGGATAAATGGCACAGCACCGATTCCAGTTATGATTCGACGTATCACGCTCCGGTTTATAAATATGACTACATGACGAAGGACTACTGTTTGGGTTCCATGCAGGGAGGGATTGTCCAGCCAATTCAGCAGCAATCGTGGTCGCTCGTTTTCAATTCGGATGAGCATCATAATATTATTACCGGACTGAATCCCTATGTAAGCGCAACGGAACTCGGAATGTTTTTCCCCGAATATCCGAGCTTTCAATTGGAACGAATCAGCGGAACGAAAGCCAGCTACACGAGCGAAAACAAATGGGAAGGCGGCTCACCCTACGAGCATATTTATCAGGATAAGAATGTGCTTGTCGCGCTGTATGATCTGCCGGATAGTGAGAGGTATCGTGAGGTGGATCTCTTCCTTCCTGGCATCCCTATAGTTCTTCCATATGGGGAAAAAGATACAGGCGTAAAGGTTCCTCCGGGATGGGCGTTTTTCCACCTGCCGTCTATACACGTTGGGATTTATTTATTTTCGGATTCTCGAATGTTCGTGGGACCTCTGGAAACGCGAATCAGGATGGAAGGTGATTCTGTGGGGTATCTTATCTACTGCGAAAGCGAATTTAACGAAGGTACCCTTAGCTTCAATAGAAAGCTGATGAAGTCAGATGTCTCAAAAGGACAATCCAGAATTTATTCGAAAGCGGATGATGGGAAGACAATCGACATACATCTCAATTCAAGACGGGATAAAGACTGGCTATTCCATTCCCCCTATCTCGAATCGAAAAAAGGCAGCGGCGTTCTGACCATGCGCTGCAAGGGCGAAACGCGTGTGCTGGATTTTAATAAATAACGTAGCGCATGTTTCAGCCTATGCTGAAGGCCGCTTCATATAAGGGCTTTATGTCTGGGAGCGCATAATGCTGTATTATCGGCTTGAGCCCATTGCGAGGCGCAAGATCAACGGGAAATCCGAGCAATTCCGATAGTTCATCGCGAAGTTCACCATAGCCAATCAGCCCCAGCACGGTATCCGGCAAAAATTCCACCAACAGATCGACGTCGCTATCGGGCCGGTGATCGCCGCGGGCGCGGGAACCGAAAACCGAAAGTTCTTTGACTCTGTATTTTTGGCAGAGAAGCCGAAGTTCGACTTCGGGAACCTGAATGCCGGAAATCTGCATGAAGAAGAAACAATACTTCCCTATCTCCGGTTCGCTTCTTTCTGCTACACCTATCTCTTCAGCTTCGGGTCGAAGGCATCGCGCAAGCCATCGCCGAAGAGATTGAAGGCAAAGACGGCAAGCATAATTGCCAGCGCGGGGAAGAGCGTCAGTCCCCAATTGGAACCGGCGGCGATATAGCCATAGCCATCGTGAATCATTTGTCCCCAGGTAGAAGTCGGCGGCTGCACGCCAAGGCCAAGGAACGAAAGCGAGGCTTCATAAATAATAGCATTCGCAAAACCGGCTGTGGCGATGACGATAATCGGTCCGAGCGAATTGGGAAGGATATGCCGGAAAATGGTCCGCATGTTTTTCAGCCCAAGCGCTTTTGTGGCTTCGACATATTCCGTTTCACGCAGCGCGAAAAATTGTCCGCGCACGATACGGGCCATATCGACCCACTCAGTAATGCCGATGGCGATGATGGTCTGCCACATGCCGAGACCGAGCGCAATCGAAATTGCGATAATAAGCAGAAGGGAAGGAATCGACCAGACGACATTCGTAAACCACATCAGGCCGTCATCCACCCATCCGCGATAAAAACCGGCGATGGAACCTAAGATTATGCCGATGAACAGGCTGCACATCTCCGCAAAGAAAGCGACGGTGAGCGAAACACGCGCGCCATACATCAAACGCGAAAGGACATCGCGCCCATATCTATCGGTTCCCAAATAATAGATCGGCGTTTTGTGCCATTGCGATTCGGAAGTTCCGGCAAGTTTGGAGATTGGAATCGATTTATCGCGGCCTTCGTCGGTCGTGTAAATCACGCGATCGCCTTGAATGCGATATTCGCCAATGGGGATGGGAATTGTTTGGGTCGGATCGACCTCGCTTTTCGAAAGCAGAACATTCCCATGGAATCCGATTGGCATGGTCGAATATTCGAGGACCTGCATATCGGGATCGAACGGGGCAATCGTTCCGGCGAGCAGGGCAGTGAGAATCAGCAGGACCGTGATAATGAGTCCCGCCATTGCCAGCTTATTGCGCTTCAGGCGTCGCCAGGAATAATACCAGAGCGAATGCGGCTCGTCGCGGAGCACATGATCGTTCTCGATTTTGCGGCGATCTGTTTCCTGCTTCGTTAGGCGCGGCGGCGCGGACGACCGAGCGTCCAGCTCTTCGCGCACTTCTTCAACGGCTGAAATTTCGGGTGCTTCCAATGATAAAGATATTCAGAAGCAAAAGGACAAAACAAATGCGATAGAAATTCCCGATTAATACGCATTCTCATCGCCTTCGAGGATGCAGAGCACCGTGCGGAGAACGATGGTGAGATCGAAGAGGAACGACCAGTTCTCGATATAATAGAGATCGTGCTCGATGCGGCGCTGCATGAGTTCCGGATTTTTCGTTTCGCCACGATAGCCGCAGACCTGCGCCCAGCCGGTCAATCCCGGCTTCACGAAATGCCGTACCATATATTGCGCGATGATCTTGCGATAGTCTTCTGTGTGTTTCAGCATGTGCGGGCGCGGCCCGATGACCGACATATCTCCACGGAGCACATTCCAAAACTGCGGCAGCTCGTCCATGCTTGTTCGGCGAAGAATGCGCCCGGACCATGTGAGGCGCGGATCGTTTTTCGACGCCTGCATCACATGCGCGCCATCGCCGGGGCGCATGGTGCGTAACTTAAAGCAGGTGAAGGTTCGGCCATCTTCACCGGTACGCGCTTGGCGGAAAAAGATCGGCCCTTTGGAACTTAGTTTAATGAGCAGCGTGCTCACAATAAACACAAGGGGGAAAATCGTGATAAGCACGAGAAGACTGAAGGCAATATCGAAACTGCGTTTCAGGAAACGATTGGAAAGCTGATCGAGCGGAGCCTCGCGCATCCGCACCAGAGAAAATTCTCCGATTTTTTCTACGGTGCGAGGAGCCAGCGGGCCGTAAGCAAGATCGTCGCTCGGCAGGAGCGCCACGCGAATGCAGCGGTCCTCGCATTCGGCTACGAACTGCGCGAGCGTTTCTTCATTCGCGTTTTCGAGGGCGATCACAACTTCATCGATGGTCTGGCGCTCGGCAATCTGGCGAAGGTCGGCAAGCTTGCCGAGGATCATTTGGCTAACGCCTTCGCGTACGCCGCTATCCACACCATTGTCATCTAAAAATCCGAGAACGCGATACCCGTAATTCGGATTGGAGCGGAGTGTTTCGTAAAAGCGCTCCCCATAGGTTCCCGCGCCGATGACAAGAATATTTTTGCGAGATTTTTGCTGGCGCACGGTCGTCGCGGCGGACTGACTGATGACGCGCATTCCGACGAGCACCAGCGGAATGGCCGTCAACAAATAAGCAAGGTAGAGCCGTGAATAATATTCATATCCACCTTGTGCAACAATGAACAGCAATAAACATCCGCCAAGCACCAATCCCGCGCGCAAAATGGAACGAACTTGATCGAGATTGCCGGCCGGGCGTTCCGCGCCATCCTGCACGGGACGATACACACGCAAGACCAGCGCGATTGCGGCCCAAAAAACATTGAGAAAAATTTCGAGTTCGGCATAGATCGACCATGGCGCGCCCAAAAGCCGTTCCGGACTCTGCGCGAAAAATGCGCCGAACCGCAGGAGCAGCATGACATGGTAGGTGACATTGAGCAGGACAAGATCGGTGACGAATTGCAGCAGCCGGATGACAACAACGTTCGAAGTTTTTCGCGCAACCAGCGAAGTCCTTCGCGCCGCGATGGAACGCTGGGCATTCGAAGCGGCGCTCGCGGCGGCGCTGACGGCAGTTTCGGAACTCTTCGAAGGAATCGGTGTGGCGATTGTGTTTTCCATCGGCACTCTGTGCTTATCGCGATTCTGTTATGTCCGCACTCGCGTGCGCTGAGATTCGGTGTGTTTCTGTTCCGGTTCCTGCGCTTCGGACCATTCGAAAAACCCAGGAACGCATTCGCGGATAATTGTTCGGAACGCATGGAAGACGTGCTCCCAGGTGTAGCGTTCATCGACGAGGTCGCGGGCGTTGCTTGCCAGGCGCGAGGATTTCTCATCGTTCTTGAGCAGCGAAAGCGTCGCTTCGATAATTTCCTGATCGGTCGAACGAATGAGCGCGTGGACGTTATCTTCCAGGCCTTCGATGCCGCTTGCGCCGACGGGCGTGGTGACAATCGGAGTGCCGATGGCCATGGCTTCGAGCAGTTTATTCTGAATGCCCGCGCCGACGGTCTGCGCATGAACCAGCACTTTGGAGCTATGCAGGAACGGACGCATGTCCTCGACATCGGCATAGAGTTCCGCGCCGGGTGTGTGCTCGATCAGTTTCTGGAGCTGCTCGTTCGGCGATTTGCCGACGAGCACGAGTTTCGTGCGCGGAGAAACTTCCCGAATCTTCGGATAGATATTCTTTAGCAGACGCCGCGCCATCTGGATGTTATGGTACGTTCCCAAATGCCCGAAGAAGATGAGTTTGTCTTCGCGCTCGCCCGCATAAAAATCGAATTCGGACCGATCGACGCCGTTCGAAAGGATGGCAGTCGGAAGCTTCGGATTCGCAGCGAGAATCCGACGTTCATCGACTTTGGAAACGAAGGTCACGCGTGAAAATCCTTCGGCCATGGCGCGCGGCTCGTAGGTGCGAAGGCGCTTTGCGTCGATTTTACGAATGAGGTACTGAAGCTGATCGCCCAGTCCGCGAAAGGGAGAGAACGAACCCGAAGCGCGCTCTTCGAGAATCACACGCGCATCTTCGGCGACAAGCAACTTCGGAGTATCGTGATGATTGCGAACGAACTTCGCCGTCCGAAGGAAAAAGCAGATAATGAGATCGTATTTGTTTTCCATGAGCGCGCGATCGACCGCTTTCTGCATTGCAGGATCGTCGTAATAAGCAAATTCGATTGGCTGGCTCGAAAGGAGGTCTTTCGCAACGCGGAGCATCGCGCGCTTGTGATCGAACGGCAGGACGGTCACGTTCGCGCAGCTCTCGAGCTCGGCCACGGTTTCGGATGTGGCGCTTTTCGCTTCGTCCATCGAGATCAAATCGACATCGGCGATGGTCGAAAGATGCTGAATGAGATAATAGGACTTGATCCGGTCGCCGCCGATCAGCGGGAATGGGAACCGGTAGGTCAAAAACAGCACACGAGGTTTTCGGCCATGTAACTGATCGCCGTTCCTTCGGCTTCCCATGCGAGCGTATCGGTCAATGTATCCGTTCTTCATTCCGTTTCGATCTCTGGCTGTCATATCGTTACCTTTCTTGAACCGTAGCCTGTACTGTCGTTATCGTCATGCACCGTCATAAGAATGACCAGCGCATTGCCGAAAGGTAACGGTCGAATCAAGGTAATATTTTGTGACCTTTGTTGCGTCCGGATTGCTGCGGCAAATTGCATTCGTGCCTTCGAGGCAAGATAGCCAAGGCCAATAGCCCAAGGCCGGTAGCCGGAAGGCCGGTGCCGAAAGGCAATGCAGAATAGATCCGGTAGCAACAGGTTGCAAGATAAGTATGCGTTCGAACTTCGAGCGCTCGAAATTCGAGCGGTTCGTAGTTCGAGCGGTTCGAAAACCCGAACTTTCGAGGCGTGCTGAGGGGGTACGGCACGCCGCGAAGTTCTCCTAACCGTAAAATTCGCAATAATCTTCCCCTAATATTGAAAAAAATGCGCTTTCCTATTTTTTGTCGTTTTTCCCAAAAATCGTGCTTTTATGGCTCAGCTCGAGTTTCGAGGCGTTCGTTCGCATTCTGTCTTACAAAAATAACATGTGGGACGCGAAAAAGCAAGAGGGGGAAAAATTTGTGACCTATTTCCATCCGGCAAATTTTCAGCAAAAAAAATCGATCGCTGTAGCCGAAGCGGGGCTTCGGCTACAGCGATCGATGAATGGAAACGGCGGTTATTACAAGCAATCGCCCATTGCAATCGCTCGTTGATAAGCAATCGCTCGCGTATGAGCAATCGCTCGTTGACGAACAATCGCTCGTTATAACGGTCGCCGCCCCTGGATAATCCGGACCAGCACCGCAATGATCGCGATGATGAACAGGACGTGAATGATCGTCCCGATATTCCAGATCGTATATCCCAGAAGCCACGCAATGATGAGAAGGATAAGGATCGCCCAAAGCATGGTCGTGGAAGGTGTAAATATGAAAGCGCCGCGCTAAATCACGGGCCGGCGGCCACTAATGAGCCGTACCAGCACGAGGATTACCGCGAGCACCAAAAGGAGATGGATGAGTCCGCCTGCGAAATGCATCGCAAAACCGAGCACCCAAAGTACGAGTAAGATAGTAATAATAGTCCAAAGCATGACCAGGAGAAAGACAATTAGCGTACCAAAAGACGAACCTCGCCGCTTGCCATGCCGGCTGACCACATTATTCTTTCACGAACTTTGCCCCGGCTGCACCGGCGCTGACAAAATAAACGCCTGCTGGCAGCGAAGAAATATCGAGCACGCTGCCATTTTGCGGCACGCGATAGCTGCGACCCAGCGGATCGGAAATCGTAAACGTGTGGGTGCTTCCTACATCAGCAATGCTGCCGCCTGCACCGACAATGGTGATTTCATTCTGCGCTGGATTGGGAAGGATAGAAAATGTGAACGGTTCCCCGCGCAGCGTTTCGAGCAGATGGAGTCCCCGCAGCCGGTGAAATCCACTTCGACGGAATCGGGACCGAGGAACGAAAGTGCTTCGCAATCGCAGTTTAGGCGATGGCCATAGAGATGGGCCGAATCGAGCCAGACTTTGGCGCTCAGCGAGGAATCTCCAACGAATGTGTTGAACGTGAGTGTGATAATAGGATTCGGAAGCGGAGCATTCGAATCGGCGGTGATGTGAAGATCGAGGTAACCGCTGCCCATGCTGGAATCAACGATTACCCACGAAGGCGGAAGCGCCAACGAGTCTAACGTAAAATTTGTAGAATCGAAATGAATGAGGATATGCCCGGAATCAATCCCAATGGGGTCGGAAGTTTGCGGAGAAAAGTTAACGGTAACTTTATTGCCGGCGGTTACCGTTGTGCGCTTTATGCTGTCTGGAAGTGCAAAGGAAGTTCCGAAGACGTTGAGAGAATCGAGATTGAGATACCATAGAGTCGCGATATTTTTCGATGAATCAAATGTGGGAAGAAAAATCTTGCG
>DASYAJ010000280.1:0-3384 GCA_036501405.1 Kapaibacterium sp. (SeqCode) | reverse complement strand
ATGGTGCGCCGAAGGGGTGGTTGACCCTTGGGCGCGGCCTAACGTGAGGAGGGGGAGTACTGTTTCTCTTTCTCCATTTTGAAACCATTACTAACCCAAATTGTCGAAATCATGCCGATTTTATAGATTGTTTTTGTTTTTTCAAATTGTAATTTAATGAATCGAGCACCTTTTGTTCATGAAGCTGGCGGTCAAGCGATTCGGAACTCCTCGCGCGCCACCACGAGCAGCTTAACGAGACGCGAGCGGAGTAGAAACAAAACGGAACCCGTTTTTCACGTCCTCCGTTGGGAATTCTATGACAGGAATACTTCAACAAGCTTTCGACCGTGCCTCCTCGCTTCCGCCGGAACTCCAGGACGAATTGGGAGCTTTTTTTATGGCCGAAATCAATTCAGAACTCCGCTGGAAACGTTTATTCGATGGATCCCAGAACATGCTCGCACGCATGGGACAAGAAGCCTTAGAGGAATACCGCGCCGGACGGACCACCGAAACTGGCTGGGATAAGTTGTGAAATCTCATCTCACTCCGCAATTTCGCAAACTGTTTGAAAAATTACCGGAAGCCATTCAAAATCTTGCGCGGAAAAACTATCTCTTGTGGAGAAAAAATCCTTCTCATCCCAGCATTGAATTTAAGAAAGTCCATACCACTCTGCCCATCTATTCCGTAAGAATTGGGGAAGATTGGAGAGCGTTAGGTCAACGAGACGGTGACGCTATTGTTTGGTTTTGGATTGGTTCCCATTCCCAGTATGATAAATTGTTGAAGCGAAAATAGAAGCAACTCCCTCTTCCGAATCTCTCCTCAAAACGGAACTGCCTCATTCCGCGTTGAACGGTCGATGCATCAGGACGACTGCCTTTTTTGTAAACTAATCCGAGGAGAGATACAATGCCGGACCGTCTATGAAGACGCGCACCATGTTGCATTTCTTACTCCGTTTCCAAATACACCCGGATTTACGGTGCTTGCCACGCGAGAGCATCAGCCAAGTTACATTCCTTCTCTTGCTGAAACTCGATATACAGAATTGATGGCATCAGCAAGAACCGTTGCCTTATTACTCGACCGCAGGTTGGGAACAAAGCGAACTGGTATCGTTGCGGAAGGAATGGGAATTGACCATGCGCATGTGAAACTCATTCCCATGTATGGAATTCCGGATGGTCCCTGGCAAGCGATTCTAAGCAATAGCCCGGAATATAGCGAACAATACAAAGGCTATCTTACGACCAACGATGGCCCTCGAATGTCTGATAGCGAATTATCGCGTATTCAATCTCTCATTCAAACAAACGCGTGATTCACTCCATTGTTTTCGATCTCGATAACACACTCGTCGATTTTATGGCGATGAAGCGGCAGGCTATCGAAGCCGCCATCGACGCAATGCTCGATACCGGGCTGGAACTCGAACGCGCCGATATTCGCTCGCGTATCGATGCAATTTACAAAGAGCGCGGGATCGAATATCAGCAGGTTTTCGACGATCTTCTCTTCGGCGTCTTTCATAAAATCGATCATCGCATTTTGGCCTCCGGCGTACTCGCCTATCGCCGCGCGCGCGAAGCGGCGCTGAAGCCCTATCCGCATGTCACGGCCACGCTGATGCAGTTATTGCGCCGAGGAATAAAGCTTGCGGTCCTGAGCGACGCGCCCAGTCGCGAGGCCTGGCTCCGACTCTGCCACATTGGGTTCCACCACATTTTCAATACCGCCGTCACCTTCGATGAGACCGGCGAGCGCAAGCCATCGCCGAAGCCTTTTCGATTAGTGCTGGAACGATTGCAAACCGCACCCCAAGAAGCACTCATGGTCGGCGATTGGGCCGAGCGCGATATTGCCGGCGCAAAAGCCGTCGGGATGAAGACCGCATTCGCCCGCTATGGCGACACCTGGGACACCAAAGACCACGGCGCCGACTACGATCTCGCCGATATTTCCGATCTCCTCACCATTGTGGATCGGGAAAATTCCGGAACCTGAATTTCTGTTTATTCGCGGATAATTTTTGGAAAATTATTTTGTCTGTTATAGCAGGAATGTTTAAAGTTGATTTATTTTCGAAAAGCTTCTTCAATCATCAAAATAAGTGGATTTACCTTAAAGGCCACTGCAAGACGCTCTATGGTCTCCACAGTAATATTTATCTCTCCTTTTTCGAGATGCGAGATATAAGTCCTTGGTAAGTTGGTTAAATCAGCAACATCGGATTGCCTCAATCCTTGGTTTAGCCTTAACGCACGGACATTGCGAGCAATGGTCTTTTGTAGTAACATCGGTACAAAAATGGGGTGTGACCAAAAATTTAAATTTGAATTTCTTATATGGCAGACAAAATCGTCGTATGTTTGTATTGAGTCGTTCATCATGAACCTCGCAAACCACTCAAAAACTTTCATTCTAAGGAGATTACAATGAGACTTCACAATCGAATTCTTGTCAGTGTGGCTCTGATAGTCTTGTTCGCAACGACTGCGGCAGCCCAAGCCCGCTACACAGGAATCATGGAATATAGCTTACCTCTGTTGACCTCGGTTCCTCCGCTCGATTCAACACAGCCATCCGATGTGGCAAGTGCCTACTTATGGGCTGATGAATTAATGCGAACTACGAAATGGGTAAGCATCAATCATTGGATTGGCAATCTCGGATATGGCGATACCATGAAATTCCTTGCTAAAATGCTATACGAGGTATCCGATAATAATCCACTCAGTTTATATCAATGGCAAATAAGTGGAAACCCGAATTCTGTCTCTCAACACCTTGCATGGAACTACTTGGGGTTCCCTGCTCAGGAAGTTCCAATGCTGGTCAATCAAATTGGCGCTGGAATGTCGGATACGGGTAGAACGGGATTTATCCTTGCTTGCGATCTTATCGCAGATGTTTCGGTATCCGATACGATTCTTAAAAACGATCCCACCGATAAGATCACACCGGATATTGTCATGGCCCAGGCCACGATTCTCGATGAGATCAAAGGCCAAAAAGTCCCTTATTGCATCGGCGCGGGAATGCGCACACGGAAAAATAATTCCAACCAGGCATTGAGTTACACCACGGTTTGGCCGACACATGCGGTTGCAGCGGATACCGGAACATGCTTGCAATTCGAATATTCGCCCGAATGGTCTCAGGGTCTTGCTGGCGATGAGCTTCCCTTCTGGCCTGCTCTTTCCGATTCTACAGGTCCCTGGGTTAAAATGGGAGGAGAATACATTGTTTTTCTTCGTATCGCGGGCATCGGAAGCGATGCTTCGAGTGGTTATTTTAGTATTCAACCCTATTGGGGAGTCTTCGGAACCCAAGGTGCGATGTACAAAGTGATTGGTGGCATCGTTCAAGATCCGAAAGACGATTTCGGAATCGGCG
>DASYAJ010000279.1:0-13664 GCA_036501405.1 Kapaibacterium sp. (SeqCode) | reverse complement strand
CTTTTCAAAGAGATCGGCGAGGAACTCGGCGTGCTCGATGAAGAGGACGATCGTAGTCCTGCGCTTCAGATCGCGGTCGCGGAGCGCGAGAATGGTGACGCCACACTACGTAACCTAAAGGTTACGGCTACGGATGTTCATATCCGAAAAGTGGAAAACCGAAAGGACAAGCTGAAATTTATTCGACTGCCATGGGAATTGTATCGTGACGAGAAAAACTGGGTTCCGCCACTCGAAATGGACCGAATGCGCCTTATCGACGAAGTGAAAAATCCCTTCTACAAACACGCGACGCATCAGCTCTTCCTTGCCGAAGATAAAAGAGGAAATGTCGTGGGCCGCATTGCGGCGATTATCAATCATCGGCATAATGAGATTTATTCTTCCGAAGGCGGAATGGGGTTCGCGGGATTTTTCGATTCGATCGACGATCAGGGCGTTGCCAACGCGCTTTTTCTTGCCGTCGAAGATTTCCTTCGCTCGCATGGCATGAAATATATTCGCGGGCCCGTCAGTCCTTCGATCAACGATGAAGTGGGTCTGCTTGTCGAGGGTTTCGATCTTCCCCCAGCTGTGATGATGCCGTGGCATCCCTCTTATTACAAGAAGTTGTGGGAGCAAGCTGGATTCAAAAAAGAACAGGATTTACTTGCTTGGAAAATTACAGAGACGAAATCGCTCTCGCCGAAAATCGAGCGTGTGACGAATGCGCTGCGCGAGCGGGCAAAGGTGAATATCCGCTCGCTCGACATGAAAAAGTATGACGAGGAAGTAAACCTGATCCGCGATCTCTATTCGCGCGGTTGGGAAGAAAACTGGGGGGCCGTACCGCTGGACCCCGATGAAATTACGATGCTCGCTACGGAACTGAAGCAGATTATCGATCCCGATTTCGTGCTCTTTGCAGAAGTTCCCGGAACGAATGGTAAACCGCAGACCATCGGATTTTCACTTTGCATTCCGGATATCAATCAAGCATTCCTTGCCGGTAAGCAAATCCCGAAAGGTGCAATGAATTTGCCGACAGCAATTTCGAACCTCATGACAAAAAAGAAAGCAATCGACAATCTGCGCATTGTATTGCTTGGCGTGATGCCGGAGTATCGCGGGCGCGCGGTCGATGCCATGCTCTACCGCGAGATCATGGAGCGCGCGAAAAAGAAGGGAATTAAATATGGCGAGGCTTCCTGGGTTCTGGAAAGCAACCAGATGATGTCGCGCGCGGCACAAGTGATGAACGGAGAGCCTTACAAACGCTATCGCGTGTTCGAGAAGCCGCTATATCAGGGAGAAGATAGAATCTAAATTACCCAAAAAAGGTTACGGAAATATGGATTACATTGAATTCGACGCGACGCTCGAAAAAGAGGGAATTATTCATGTTCCCGAGGAATACAGGAGGGATGTGGAAGTTTCCAAGCGAGTGCATGTCACACTCTATCCTGTTAATGGTAAATACTTAAAAAAGAAGGATGCGATTCAGGAGCTTCTCGATAACCCAATCTATGCTCCAAATTTTAAACCTCCGACACGGGACGAGAATTACAAACGCTAAAACGTGGCAATCTTTATCGATACGAACGTTTGGATTTATGGGTATACTGACACCTTAGATAAATCGAAACAAGCGATTGCAAAAACGTTCGAAGTGCGTGATGATATCGTCGTAAGCGTTCAATTGATTCGATCGATATGACCCACTCTTGCTGGAACCACCAGCTTCTGCATCGCTCTCGTGCCGTTGACTTCGAGGCGGACGAAATATGTTCCCGGGGCATTCAACGCCGATTCAATAGATATTGAATTTTACTCGCCGGAAATCCGTTTATTTTTTATGTTCTCGTACCGAACCGTGCTCGCGATTACACTCGCGATTGTTTTTTCTTTCCTCTACGGCGCTTCCCCCTTATTCTGCCAATCGGCAAAAGGCTCGGATGATGCAGTGCGCAACGAATTCGAAAACCGGCTGAACACCGCCATTCGCATTATGGGTGCGCGAGTCGATTCCGAAAATGCGGAACTGAACGATCGCATCCACTGGATGAACGCGGCCGCGCCGCTCGAGACCGCTCATTTAGATTCTGCATCCGTCACAACCAACATTTCGAAGATACTCGAATTCATCAATTATCTCACGCAAGCCCGGGCCACGAGCGATACCATTTCGCGGAATTTCGAGGACTCGCTCTACATGATTAAGGACCAAATTCCTCCCCAGATTAATATTGCCGCGTTGCGGCGCGTCGGACTCGCCTATCAGGAGGACCGGGGTGCGTTCAATGGATATCTCGATCAGTTGAATAAGCTCTATTCCGATGTGCTCGATGTGCTCACCTTTCTTCAGCATTCGAAATATACGTTGGGGAAGGATAAATTCACTTTCGATTCCCAGGGCGATCGAATCGAATATCAGAAACGAATGAAAACTATCAATGACGATGTCACCGATCTGAACAAAGCCTCGGAGACAATGCAAAAAGCAAATCAGGATGCCAATAAACAACTCAAAACGCCGCTGACCGATCAGGATCAATAACCGATGAACGAAAACGTTACCATTCGCCCGCTTTCCACCTCTGCCGATAAGCGCCGTTTCGTCCGTATGATGTGGGAGATTTACGCCGGCGATCCGAACTGGGTCCCACCGCTCGAAATGGATCGGATGAAGCTCATCAACGAGAAGAAAAATCCATTTTATACCCATGCGGAATGCGGCTGGTGGCTCGCGGAACGAAACGGCAAAGCGATCGGACGCATTGCCGCGATCATCAACCACAATTATAATTCCACTCAAAACGAACGCGCCGCATTCTTCGGATTTTTCGAGTGCGTTAACGATAACACTGTTGCGAGAGAACTGTTTCAAACTGCCGAAACGTGGTCGCGGAGCAAGGGGATGAATGTTGTTTATGGACCGGCAAACCCATCTTCTAACGATGAATATGGCTTGCTCATCGAGGGCTTCGATCGATCGCCGGTGCTGCTCATGACCTACAACCCTCCCTATTATGCTTCGCTCATCGAGCAAAATGGTTACACGAAAGCACAAGACCTTTACGCCTATCTTCTCTCGCAAGATACCGCGCGTTCAGATAAGCTCGTCCGCGTCTCGAAAGCCTTAGCCGAGCGGAATAAGATCACGGTGCGCGGCATGAATGTGAAGGATTTTACGAATGAAGTCGAGCGCATCAAACAGATTTACAACGCCGCGTGGGAGAACGAAGGATTCGTTCCATTCACCGATGCGGAGATGGATTTCCTTGCTGCCGATCTCAAACAGATTTACGATCCGGAACTGGTTCTCTTCGCGGAAACTGGCGGCAAAACCGTCGGTTTTGCGCTTTCCCTACCCGATATGAATCAGGCGTTTCATTCGGGAATGAACATTCCGAAAGGCGCGATGAACTTGCCTATCGGAATTTGGAAATTGCTGACAAAGAAAAAAGCAATCGATACGGTACGCATCCTTGTGCTTGGAGTTTTGAAAGAACACCGAAATCGCGGAGTCGATGCGCTGCTCTATACAGAAACGATGAATGTCGCGAAGCGAAAAGGTTACCACTACGGCGAAGCCTCGTGGATTCAGGAAACGAACGTTCCCATGAACCGCGCGGCGGAAATGATGAACGGAGATCGGTATAAGACGTATCGGGTTTATAAAAAGAATCTGGATTAAGCGGAATTACGTGCACGATTACAGGATGTCTGATCGCTTGGAAACATCTTCGACGAATACTTATCGTACCGTGCTCTACGATAAATATGTCTCCGCGTTCAAAAGCGAGAACGCTTCGCTTTCGGAATCGGAACTTTCGCATTATTTCGAGTGGTGCGATGCCCGCTATTACCCTCATCTCGAATCGGTTCCTAAATCCGCCGCGATTCTGGAACTCGGTTGCGGACATGGAAGGATGCTTGCCTATCTCCGGCAAAAAGGTTTTACGAACGTAAGCGGGATCGATCTTTCCGAAGAGCAAATTGCGCTTGCAAGAAAAAATAATCTCGATGCCGAAACAGCGGATGTGTTCGAATTTCTCAATAAAACTTCCGCTGCCTTGTCAAGACGGGGAAGCATCGCCCACGATGCGGGGAATGGTTATGATTGCATTATTGCCATTGATTTCGTCGAGCATTTTACTCGGGAAGAACTATTTCGTTTGTTCGAAGGAATGCATGGAGCAATGAACCCGAATGGAATGATTCTCGTGCAGACGGTCAATGGCGAAGGACTTTTCCCGCATCAAATCGCGCATGGCGATCTGACGCACGAGACGATCCTATCGCCTGGCTCGATGTCCCAGCTTCTTCGCGCCATTGGTTTCCGCAATCCAGCATTTTTCGAATGCGCCCCGCTTGTGAAGGGACTGAGTGGCATTCTTCGTACCATCGCTTGGCGGGCAATACGGTTTTCTGCCAATCTCATCCGAAAGATCGAAGCGGGCAAAACGCAATCGGTTTGGACGGAGAATTTTATTACAGTCGCAAAAAAATAGCACTAAAAGTTCACTGAACATAAGAGATGTAAATCCGTGTTTTCGCCCGCTCGATGACCATTCCCCAGCTTGCAGAACTCGTTCTCGTCGGCGACCGCCGCGCTATTGCGCGGGCGATCTCCATTGTGGAAAATACTTCCCGCGAGACCGGTGAGCTGCTTCGTTTACTCGCTCCAAAACTCGGTCGTGCTTATCGCGTTGGCATTACTGGCCCTCCCGGCGCCGGGAAATCTACGCTCACGGCAGAGCTGACAAAGCTGCTCCGCTCGAAAGGAAAGACAGTGGGAATTATTGCCGTCGATCCCACTTCCCCATTTACCGGAGGCGCGCTCTTGGGAGATCGAATCCGAATGCAAGAAGTCGCGATGGAGCATGGCGTGTTCGTTCGCTCGATGGCCACACGCGGATCGCTCGGCGGACTCTCGGCCAAAGCGAAAGACGCTGCGGACGTGCTCGATGCTGCCGGATTCGATTTTGTGCTTTTCGAGACGGTCGGTGTCGGTCAATCGGAACTCGATATTGCGAAAGCGGCGGATACGACCATTGTGGTTTTGGTTCCGGAATCTGGCGATGCCGTCCAAGCGATGAAATCGGGGCTGATGGAAATCGCCGATTTTTTCGTCGTGAATAAAAGCGATCGTGAGGGTGCGGATCAGGCGGTTCGAGCACTAAAAGGTATTCTGACCTTTCGCGTTACCCATGCGCATGACGAATGGATCCCACCTGTTATTCAAACCACAGCCAGTAAAAACGAAGGCATCGATCGAATGTTTACAGAGATCGAAAAACACCGTTCATATCTCGAATCGACTGGCAAACTGCAAACGCGGCGTGCGAGTCGCGAACGCGAGCGTATTCGGGAACTGGTCGAATCGATGCTGCACTTCGATTTCTGGAACGAACATCGCATCGCGTTGCTCGATTCGGAACTGCAGAACATCATGGCACATCGCAAAACGAGCTTCGATGTGGCGACTGAACTCTTTTCACAAATTTCCGCGTAGCTTTCAATATCGAACGAACTTTACTTCCATTTTTAGAGATTTCCCTTTTTCCACAAAGATTAATTTGAAACATACCCCGTTTTACGAAAAGCACGTCGCCCTTGGCGGCAAGATGGTCGAATTTGCCGGATATGAAATGCCGGTCCAATATCCGAAGGGAATTATTGCAGAGCACAAGGCCGTTCGCGAATCTTCGGCAACGAAGGCCGGCGGCGTCTTCGATGTTTCGCACATGGGCGAGTTCGATGTTGCTGGCCCCGACGCGTTTCATTTTCTCCAAACAATTACGACGAACGATGTCGCCGCGCTGACACCCGGTAAAGCACAGTACAGTTCCCTACCGAACGAGCACGCTACATTGCTCGACGACCTCATTGTCTATATGCTAGAACCCGATCACTACATGGTCGTCGTCAATGGCGCAACCCTGGAAAAAGATTGGGCATGGTTCACAAAGCAGGCGCAGAAGTTCGATGTGAAGCTTCGGAATGATTCCGATGCCACTGCGCTCCTTGCCATTCAGGGCAAAGGCGTGAAAGAGATGTTGCAAACGCTCACCGATGTCGATCTGGATGCGATCGAATATTATCATTTTGCAAAGGGCAGGCTTGCAGGAGTCGATATGCTCATCGCCCGGACGGGCTATACGGGCGAGCCCGGATTCGAACTCTTTTTTCCGAGCGATGCAAAGACAGCCAATCAAGTCTGGGATGCTGTTTTTCAGGCTGGCACGCCAAAGGGATTGGAACCAATCGGTCTGGGCGCGCGCGATACGCTCCGTCTCGAAATGGGCTACTGCCTCTATGGGAATGATATTGATGAAACAACGAATCCGCTCGAAGCGGGTTTGGCGTGGATTACCAAGCTGAATAAATCGCCCGAATGCCTTGCGTTCCCGGCACTTCGAGCGATCAAAGAAAAGGGTTTGACGCGAAAGCTTGTCGGATTTTCCACTGATGAAAAGGGCGCAATTATGCGGCATGGGCATTCGATCGTCGATGCAAACGGTACGAAAATTGGCGAAGTGACGAGCGGGAATCTTTCCCCGATGCTAAACAAATCCATTGCGCTCGGATATGTACCCACAGAACTTTCGAAAGATGGTTCCGTACTTCTTGTCGAAGTACGCCCCGGCAAACGAGTGAAAGCCATCGTACAAAAGCCTCCGTTTATTAAACCGGAAGTGAAATAACGATGGGCCTTTTGCTGGATAATGTCACGATGCGCTTCGGTGGAATTACTGCCGTGGGTGAGCTGCAGGCCGAAATCGGTCCGAACGATCTCGTCGGCCTCATCGGCCCGAACGGCGCGGGCAAAACGACAGTCTTCAATGTGATTACCGGCGTTTATGAACCGACCGTTGGGAATGTTCTTTTTCATGGCGAGAAACTGAACGGACTCAAACCGAATGAAATCAGCCATCGCGGAATTGCCCGGACGTTTCAAAACATTCGGCTTTTTCGCGGTATGTCCGTTTTCGATAACATTCGCGTTTCCCTGACCGCGCAGACATCGTTCGGCCTCTTTGGTTCCATGCTGCGAGGAAAAGGATTTTACGCGAACGAGAAGCAACTTGCGATCAAGATTGACGAGTTGCTCGAACTCTTCCATCTCCGCCAGCATCGCGATGAGCTTGCCACGAGCCTTCCTTATGGCGATCAGCGCCGTTTGGAAATCGTTCGCGCGTTAGCCACAAAGCCGAAGCTCCTGCTGCTCGACGAGCCAGCGGCGGGAATGAATCCCTCCGAGAAGCATTCCCTCATGAAGCTCATTCAGCAAATTCGTCAGGAATTTCAAATCGCGGTGCTGCTCATCGAACACGATATGTCGCTTGTCATGGGAATTTGCGAACGCATTTATGTGCTCGATTACGGGATGAAAATAGCGGAGGGAACTCCGAAGGAAATTCGGAACGATCCTCGCGTGATCGAAGCATATCTCGGCGAAGAGCAGAAAGTCGATGCATAATGCGAACGCGCTATTCGCTCTGGATTTTGCTCGGTGTTGTCCTTGTTTTCGCTACAGGCCTTGCGTATGAATCGTGGTATCATTTGCTCAGAGCCTCGCTTGCCTATTCCATTATTCCGCAGGACGATTTCTACTATTATTATCTCACGGCCCGCAACCTTGCGTTGCACGGATTTTCTTCCTTCGATGGGATCGTTCCAACCAATGGTTACCACCCCTTGTGGCTCTGGTGCCTGACCGGACTCGTCCGGATCACGCGTGGCAGTGACCGCGCATGTTTTTTTGCGTTGCCTGTCCTTCAAATCCTTGCTTCCGCGGTCAGCGCCGGATTACTGCGGAGTTTACTTTGTAAACTTTATCGAGGCGAATGGATACTTCCCATCTCCCTTCTCGCGTCGCTGCTGCCCACAGTCCTTATCTTTTCAGGAATGGAAACTGCAGTCGCCGTGCCATTCTATTTGCTCTTTTTACTTTCTCTTCTTCCACTGGGAAGCAATCGTTCATTCTTTTTTTCTGGAATCGCTGCTTCCCTGCTCGTCCTTTCGCGGCTCGATGCGGTGTTTGCCGTTGCGTTTGCTTTCCTTCTTTTTTTTCTTCAGAAAAAGAGCATCCGACAGTTATTGTTTTTTCTTCTTGGGTTGGTTCCGGTTGCGGCGTATCTGATTTGGAACCAATGTGCATTTGGGAATTGGGAACCGGTCAGCGCGCAAGCAAAGCAGCTTGGAGGATGGCATTTTTCGTATCGCGCGATCGACGCCATCGCTTCGCCGCGCGGCTCTCTCTATTTTCTTCTCACGATTGTGGGATTTATTTTATCCGCTCGTAAAAAAAGTATTGTTCGAATGATCTTGTTCGGATTTCCCCTTCTCCTGATTGTCCTATGGGCCTTTCGGCTCTCATGGAGCGGCTATTATTGGTATTATTATCCGTTTCCTATCTCTGCGGCGACGGGCGCGCTGGAACTTCTGGAACGAATGCCGGCGAGATTTCAAACCATTCTTCGCCGTTTACCACGAATGGCAACGCTCGGAATTATCATTGCCGCTAGATTTTTATTGCAGCGCGATATGATCGGCCTCACGTCGAAGCTAAACCTCGTCGAATCCCAAACGCGCGCGCAGCCGAATATTTATATCCATGCATTGGGAATTAAAGCATTCACCGATTCGCATCCTGGACGCTATGCTATGGGCGATCGCGCTGGACTGACTGCCTATCTCACCCATCAGCCGATCTTGCAGCTGGAGGGTCTCGCTGCGGATCAAGCAGTGATCGATTCCATTTCGGCTCGCGCCCATTTGCTGAATGTTCTCCGAAAGTATGGCGTCCGGTATTATATCGTTTCATATCCTTTGAGAGAATTTAAGGAAAAGAATGACGTTTGGACTCTTTTCGAGCCGCACAAGCAGCAAGTTCAGCCCTGGGCACCGACGATGGATGGAAGTTTTTTCGCGCCCGAAGTGTTTCGCTATCCGGCTCCAGTTGGCGCCGAACTCACACACGCAGATTCCTCTTCGCTCTGGGTCACACGTATTCTCGATATTTCTCGCGCACATGAATAAAATATGTTTTGGTGTTTTTGTTCTTGCACTTTTTTACGGCTGTTCCGGTAACGGTTCCAAGCCGATGTCGACCGATAATCGCGTGATCGAATTCGAGCTTGCGGACGCGCAATCGCTCAACCCGGTCAATTCGACCGATGCCGATGCGACGTATATCGAAGAGCAAGTGTATCAGCGGCTCATTACCATCGATCCGGCGACGATGCAATATACGGTTCCCATTCTTGCCGATTCCATGCCCGTCGTTTCGGCGGACCATCTCACCTTCGATTTCACGCTTCGCAAGGATGTAAAATGGGCAGATGGGACGCCGCTCACTGGCAATGATGTGATCTTCAGTCTGAAGGCGCTGAAAAATCCTTTCAATGTCATGGCGGGCCAAAAGCGCGTCTATGTCGATCCGATCCACAGCGCGGAACTGATCGATGGCGATCCCTATCGCGTCCGCTTTCAGTTGTGGAAGCCTTACTTCCTCATTATGCAGGCCTCGTTCGGCGATGCGCTCTATATCCTTCCCAAACATATTCTCGATCCGCAGAACATGACCGATCGATATTCGTGGGACGATATTGCATCCATCGTCGAGACTGCCAATGGAAAAGAGATCGACAGTGCGATGCTTTCCAAACATACCAACGGGCTTGCCATGCAGACGATGCAGAACTACGCCACATGGTTCACGGACGCTCCTCGCAATCGCGATCCGAAATACATTCAAGCTTCGGGACCCTACAAACTCGATACATGGGTAACGAACCAGTATATTCGGCTCACTCGGAACCCAAATTATGCGAACCATTGGGGAAGGATCGGCGAAGCAAATCCCGATACGATGCTCTATAAAACGATTAATGATTACAATGCTGCGGCCACAGCATTGAAAGCGCATGACGTCGATCTCATCGGCTTTATTCAACCGCAGTATTGGAAAGATATCGATACGAATCATTCCGGCCTGAAGCGCACCGCGTTCCCGCTCGGACAGTTTTATTATATCGGATTCAACGAACACAGTCCGCTTTTCAGCGATGTCGCTGTGCGCTGGGCGATGGCGTATATGGTCGATCGAAAGACGATCGTTCACAAGCTGCTCTACGATATGGCGCATCTCACGCAATCGCCGGTGACGTCGACGCATCCGGAATACGACCGCGATCTTCCGGAGATTCCGTACGATCCGGCCAAAGCCGAACATATCCTCGATTCGCTCGATTGGAAAGACCACGATGGCGATGGCATTCGCGATAAAGTGATTAATGGAAAGCGCATTCCGTTCCGATTCACCTTTTCTGTCAATGCCGGGAATGAAACGCGAAAAAAGATTCTGCTTGTGATTTGCGAGGCGCTTCGAAAGATTGGAATCGATGCCGGCGTGAATACAATGGAATGGAGTGTCTATCTGGACCGGCTGCGCGATCATCTGCTCGAAGCGCACATGGGTGCGTGGATTAACGATCCGTTCGAGGCCGATTCATACCAACTCTATCATTCCTCGCAGTCAAAAAATCGCGGATCGAACTACGATTTTTACAACGATCCTAAAGCCGATAAACTGATGGAAGCTATTCGGCTCGAATTCGATCCCGCGAAGCGCATGACCATGGAAAAAGCGTTGCAGCAGATCATGTATGACGATCAGGCTAATCTCTTCCTTTGGGAACCGCTGAATACGGCGGCATGGGTGGACCGGTTCGATTCAGTATCGTGGAACGGTTACCGTCCGGGATATGACGCCGCAACGTGGCGGGTGCGTGGCGCGGGCGGAGGAATTAAAGCAGCAGAATTCTAACAACACAGTTCTGAACAACTTCCTCTTATTTTCCCACAATTCTCCATTAGTATGGAAAAATAGTATTCAGAAAGAAATTCCGTCTAAAACACTTGCTTTTCGCTCCCGAGTTTAGTATCTTTGCATGGACATCGAATCGATTTGCCTCGAAACGGTGTCCATAGTTTAGCCACTTTAGTTTAGTTTAGTTTTACCATTAGTTTGCCGAATCCGATCCCGCGTTCTCGCCGATCGATTCCGCGTTTGCCAATCCTGAATTATTATGTTTGGACGACCCGAAATTTCCACGGGACGGCTGTTCCTGGAAATCGCTTCGCTGCTGACAGCCATCGTTGCCTTAGCCACGATCGTGCTGAAATAAGCGCACAGCTCCATCCTATTCCCAAAGGTTCACGCGCGCTCCCGTGGGAGCGAAACCAGCGTTTGCCATAACGTTCGAACGAGCACGTCGATATTTTCGCCCGCAACGGCGCTCATGACGATCGGCTTCGTTTTTTCGAACGTCATGCGCTTTGCTGCGCGTACCGCTTCCTCGGGCATTGCATCCGCTTTCGTGATCGCGATGAACCGTGGCTTTTCGAGCAGTGTGGGACTGTAATTTCCGAGTTCCTTCACCAGCGTTTTGTACGCCTGGCGAGGAGCGGGATCTTCCTGTGTGCCATCGAGTAAGAACAACAGCACACGGCTGCGCTCGATGTGGCGTAGGAACTGCAGACCCAGCCCCTTGCCTTCGCTTGCGCCTTCGATGAGACCAGGAATATCGGCAACGACGAACGATTTGTGTTCCTCAGGCGCTTGCACGATTCCGAGATTCGGAACGAGCGTCGTGAAAGGATAATCGGCAATCTTCGGCTTCGCGGCGGAGATACGGGAAATGAGTGTCGATTTCCCCGCGTTTGGGAACCCAACGAGTGCCACGTCCGCCAGCAGTTTCAGTTCGAGTTCCACATCGAACGCTTCGCCCGGCTTTCCATCGGTCTGTTTTCGAGGCGCTTGATTGGTCGCCGATTTGAATTCCGCATTGCCCAACCCTCCTCTTCCGCCGCGCGCGACAAGCACCCGTTCATACTCCTTCGTGAGATCGGCGATCGTATTGCCATTCGTGACATCGCGGACGATCGTTCCGAGCGGAACGCGGATGATAGCATCTTCTCCGCTTTTGCCGGTACAAAGGCTCCCCGCGCCCTTTGCGCCATCATCGGCTTTATGCGTGCGACGATACCGAAAATCGAGCAGGGTTCCGAGTTCCGGATCGGCTTCGAAGTAAACGCTGCCACCCCACCCGCCATTGCCGCCGTCGGGTCCGCCTTTGGGAACGTATTTTTCCCGGCGCCACGAGACCACCCCATTGCCGCCCTTGCCGGCTTCGATACGAATTTTTGCGGAATCGACGAATTGCATTGTTTGGTGTTTGTTGCGAAGGTGTTAATGGTGCCGCAGAAACACCTTATCGAAGAAGAGTATTCAACAAAATGATCAAAAGTTTGCGCGCACCTCTGCTCGCGCATTATGAATCGTAACGCGAGCGCCGCTTGCGCCGAACAGATCGCCCGGTTCGTTCCGGCCATCGTAGGCAATGGTGGCAACGATACCCGCTCCAAACTGATAATCGAGCGCGAGGCTCCAAAGCAAGGTCATTCCCACCGCTTTTCCTTGCGTGAGCGTGTAGGGCAGCGTGATAAGTCCCGCGGGAACTGCATTCAGCACCAGTTCATCGCGCTCGATGCTTCCGCGAAGCCGCGTGCGCGATTCGAGCGCGTAGCTCGCGTTCAGCGTGAACGCATCCGCAATACCGGTGATAGCTGGACTAAAGCTATATTCTTCGGCACGAGACGCAGCAACGATGGCTCCATACTCGAATTTCGATCCGATCGGATGATAACTCCAATTCGTCGAAAGCGCGAGCGTGGAAGTATTGTGCGGAGGGTTTACCGAAAGCGAATCGCCGGTGGACTGATCGGTTGTGGAAGTGATCGATGTTTCATTCGACAGTTCCATCGCAGGACGAAAACGCGCGCGGATCGATCGCTCCGCCATAAACGATTGCTGCAAGCCCGTATTATACTGCACCGCCGATTCTCGTTCCAGAAAATGAAGACGGTAGGACATATCGGAATTATTTTCCATGATATTAACGTCCTCACCCAACTCCATGAGGCCATTGATGGTCGTGGAATCATTCCTAAAATGGGAAAGACGAAAAAGATAAATATCGCTCGGAACGGAATCTGTGCTGGTTTCCTCCAGCTTGATATAAGACTCGCTCGAAATATTTGCGAGTGCCACGTCGAATAAATCATTGGGATGCTGAAGTCCGAATAAATCTTTCAGATCGAGATGAAGATGGAAGTTCGATTTGAGATCGGTCGTTGGAAAAAGCTGCTCGGTTGGGACCGTGACGAGAATGAAATCTCCCTGTTCGGAATAAGTAGCGGGAGCAAATTCATTGGCGTCGGGTTTGCCATCATGGTTTAGGTCGCCCTGGTAATAATAACTACCGAGTCCCTGCGGAACGGGAACGAATACCTGCTGCAATCGCGCTGCGCGCTGATTCGAAATTTCATAGAGCGCTTCGGCCGAAAGCCCGTGCGAAGCCAGCGTATAGCGGGGTTCGAAGCGCAAGAGCACTGTGGATTGATTCCCGCCATTCAATGCAAACGAAGTAGAATCGTAGTATTTTTTATCGCGAAGCGTGAGATCGAGATTGGAACTGAATCCACCAATCGCAAGCAGTGCGGCCGTGAGATGGGCGGTGCGTGCATTGCTGATCTCCGTAAGTAGACCGTTTCTTGCGCTATCGTCCGTGCGGAATTCATAACTACCAGTCAGCGTAAATTTTGGTCCGAAC
>DASYAJ010000278.1:0-3687 GCA_036501405.1 Kapaibacterium sp. (SeqCode) | reverse complement strand
GCGGTCGGTAAGTTGAACGTCCACGCCCATTTCATGCACGCGCTTGAGCAGCTTGTTCAAGTTGATCTGAATGATCTGCTTAATGTCAGTCTTTTCGAGATGACGGAAGACGATGGTATCGTCGATACGGTTCAGGAACTCGGGATTGAAAAGCCGCTTCATCGACTCATCGACCTGCTCCTTCATCTTCGCGTGTTCATCGCCGCCAACCGACTCGCCAAATCCAATACGCGCCTGCTTCTTGATCTCCTTCGTTCCCACGTTGGAAGTCATGATGACAATCGTGTTCTTGAAATCGACTCTGCGTCCAAGCGAATCGGTAAGCTGGCCATCGTCGAGAACTTGCAGCAGAATGTTGAATACATCCGGGTGCGCTTTTTCGATTTCGTCCAGCAGCACAACCGAGTATGGTTTCCTGCGAACTTTCTCGGTAAGCTGTCCGCCTTCTTCATATCCGACGTATCCCGGAGGCGCGCCGACTAATCGGCTGACCGCGAATTTCTCCATGTATTCGGACATGTCGATGCGAATGAGCGATTCATCCGTATCGAAAAGATAGCGAGCGAGCGCCTTTGCAAGCTCGGTCTTTCCAACGCCGGTTGGACCTAAGAAAACGAAGCTGCCGATGGGGCGGTTTGGATCTTTAAGTCCCGCGCGAGCGCGGCGGATAGCTCTCGTAAGCTTTTCGATTGCCTCGTCTTGACCCACGACCGATCCACGCAAAGATTCCTGCATATTCAGCAGCTTGACCGATTCGCTTTCGGCTACGCGATTGACGGGAATGCCGGTCATCATCGCGACCACGTCGGCCATATCGTCTTCATTCACGTCATAAATTTGCGCTCCCGATTCTGCTTCCCAATCCGAAATCGCATTTTCTAAATCCTGCTGATATTTCTTTTCGAGATCACGGAGCTTTGCGGCCTCTTCGAAATTTTGCGTTTTGACGACGAGATTTTTCTCGTTCTTTACGTCCTCGATTTTCTTTTCGAGTTCCTCGATATTTTTCGGCGCGTGAACGTTCGCCAAATGGACGCGGGAACCCGCTTCATCCAGCACATCGATCGCTTTATCGGGAAGGAAACGGTCGGTGATATATCGGTCCGAAAGCTTCACCGCTTGGTCGATCGACTTTGCGCTATAACGAACGCTATGGTGCGCTTCGTATTTCGACTTGATATTATTGAGGATCGTGATCGTTTGATCGACGGTCGGCGGATCGACAATGATTTTTTGGAAGCGTCGGTCGAGCGCTCCATCTTTTTCGATGTACTGACGGTATTCGTCGAGCGTCGTCGCGCCGATGCACTGGATATCTCCGCGAGCGAGCGCCGGCTTGAACATATTCGAGGCATCGAGGGAACCGGAAGCTCCTCCCGCGCCAACAATCGTATGCAATTCATCGATGAAGAGGATAACGTCTCTCGCTTTTTCGAGTTCATTCATCACGGCTTTCATCCGTTCTTCGAACTGACCGCGATATTTCGTTCCAGCAACGAGCGCCGCAAGATCGAGCGTGACGACGCGCTTCTCATAGAGGATACGCGGAACTTTCTTTTGAATAATCCGAAGCGCCAGCCCTTCGGCAATGGCCGTCTTGCCAACGCCTGGCTCGCCAATAAGCACTGGATTGTTCTTCTTGCGGCGCGAAAGCACCTGCGACACACGTTCGATTTCTTTCTCACGTCCGACAATCGGATCGAGCTTATCGTCGGCAGCCATCTTTGTGAGATCGCGTCCGAAGTTATCGAGCACTGGCGTTTTAGTACGCTCCGGTTTCTTCTCCTGCGCGGCAGCTTTCGGTGGGGAAGTCGGGCGGCCCGATATAATATTATCGAGCTCGGCGCGAACGGCATCATAGGTCACGCTGAACTGATTCAAAATCTGTGCGGCGATATTGTCCTCATCGCGTAAAAGCGAGAGGAGCAAATGCTCGGTGCCGATCACGTCGCTCTTATAAAGCTTTGCTTCGAGATAAGTGATTTTCAGCACCTTCTCGGCTTGCTTTGTCAGAGGGATATTGCCGATCGTGAGCGTACTGCCCGACGAGCGGACCGTGTCCTCGATCGCTTTTTTAATTTTGTACAAATCGGCGCCGAGATTGCGGAGAATCTTCACCGCAATTCCTTCGCCCTCGCGAATGATCCCGAGGAGCAGGTGCTCCGTTCCGATGTAATCATGTCCGAGCCGGATCGCTTCCTCGCGCGAGAGGCGAATAACGTCCTGGACTCGATTCGAAAAATTTCCTTCCATTGCCATGGAAATAACCTCCTATATTAAAATTTCAACGTTTCTGGCGGCTGGATGTTACAACAATGAATTCTGCGGAATGGATTGCCGCTTCTCATCATTTCTAACATCACCACTTTAATAGACTCCGGCCCGAGTGAAAAATTACACTCCGCTCATCCATATTAATGCAATTTCACAGCCAAATGGCTCAGTCGGTTGGTTTCCTGCCAGCCTGACAGTATTCGCTCGCCGGCTTTTTCCGATTTTGGCAGTCGTGGCGATCGTTTGCACTCCAGTCGTCGCGTTTTGCCAGCAATCATCTACTCATCCGATAAAGTGTGCCACTCCGTTTGCGGCGAAGATTTTTGCAGGACCGAATCCGACGACCTATCCGCTTCCGACAGGATTTCCCGATTCGCTTCTCAGCGATTCGGGCCGGTTCATGATCTACTATTATGCGCAATCGAATGACCCCGATAGCATCTCGACTCCTGATTTTGTCAAACGCGCTGCCGAAGACGCCGATAGCGCGTATGCGTTCGAGATTGGAGTCTTAGGTTACACACCTCCGGCCTATACCGTTGAATATTTCGATCGGGTAAATAAGGATACGGTTCGTCACTACAATGTTTATCTGACCTCGTTTCATTCGCCCAATGGTTACGAAGCTTACGGTGCGACCTTCATTCTCGATAGCGGCCAGTTAGCGGATTCGCCGAGCGGGAACGACCTTTTTCGTTCCTATATCCAAACGGACGATGCTTTTACGAGCGCCATTTTTGCGACGCACGGCCTCGATGCACTTCGCATTACGATCTTCCACGAATTCTTTCACATGATCCAGTTTTCGGGGTACGGACATCCACCGAATTTTGCTTCGCCCTACTCCGATTACGTTTATTTCCAGGAAATGTCGAGTGTCTGGATGGAATGGCTTTCGACACCAACGGTGAAAGATTATTTGAATTACGTTTCCGACTATCTCAGCACGCTCGATGTCCAATTCGATGAAACACTGACGGGTGGTTATGGACAATATATTTTCTTTGCCTATCTGACGAATAGGTTTCACGACACAAGCATCGTAAAAAAGATTTGGGAATATTATCGCGATTCGTCCGCCGATCCGATTACGTGCATCGATGAAGTATTGCGACGCGATTATAATAGTTCCTTCTGCGAAGCCTACGAAAACTTTGGCGCGCGTATGATTCAAACCGGAAGGCGCTTCGGCGGAGAAACGGTCATTCCCGATGCCGCCGTGCTGCCGGTGGATAAAATTCCTGTTGAAACCATTCCTGTGAGTTCCATCGTGCCGGTGCAGATCTCCGCGCTCAGCCTGCAATTTTTCGATGCCGGCATCGGCCAGGATACTTGCATCGCTGTGCTTGCTCGGGACACGAGTCGGGAACTTGTTTCGAACGGCACCATCGAATTTCTTTCGCTCGATACGTC
>DASYAJ010000277.1:0-4991 GCA_036501405.1 Kapaibacterium sp. (SeqCode) | reverse complement strand
TTCAACCACCCGTGGGAATGCACACCGGAAGCGAAGCAAGCCTGCGAAATGCTGGCGAACGCCGGATGCCCCGTCGGCAATCAGATGGTGCTGATGAAAGGCGTCAATGACGATCCGATGATCGTGAAGGAACTGATGCAGAAGCTGCTTGCCATGCGCGTCCGGCCCTACTATATCTATCAGGCCGATCTGACGAAAGGCGCGAACCACTTCCGTACTCCGGTCAAAGTCGGACTCGAAATAATGGAAAAGCTTCGCGGCTGGACTTCAGGACTCGCGATTCCGTATTACGTGATCGATGCGCCAGGCGGAGGAGGAAAAATTCCGATGCTGCCCAATTACGTCGTCAGTCACGACGAAAAGAACTGGGTGCTCCGCAATTACAAATACGATATTTACACCTATCCTGATGTGGTCGAGGAAGAGAAGCCGGCGCGCGCCGCCCCAAAAGCGCCTGCTCGCAAACGCCCCGTCCGCGCGCCGAGGAAGAAGAAGGTATTCAGCGAGCTTCCGAAGCCGGAACTGCGCTGAAGATTTTCGGGATTTATATTTTGGAAGGGACACGCCGAAACGTGTCCCTTTTTTTTCACTCACCGCATTCCATAACGGAAATCGGTGGAGCGTCCGTCCGATTGTGCGAGCGATTGCACTTGACGGTGCAGCATGAGCGCCGTCCGCAATGCTTCGAGTTCCGTTCGATGCACGTCCGCATAATGCGTACTAATCGGTTTGTGTTTGAAATAATCGGCATCGGGATTCGAAGCGAATTGCCGCCCAAAATCAATATCGAAATTCTCGCTGCTGTTCTGGGCGGTATCGAGTCGTGCGCAATGGTACGCGAAGAGTTCCGCGAGCGTATCGGATTTCACATATTCGCCCGTTAGTTCGATGACCGTGCTGTCCTCGATTTTATCCGGCCGATTCGCATAATGCCACGCCATCTTCATATCTTCCTGCACAACCGCTTGCCAATGCTTCGCGATCGTTTCGAGCGAATCGCTCGGCTCATGCCAGACGGGCGGATGAACGCGTTCCCGCACGGCAAGAAACCAGCGGGTGATCGGCGTGACCTTGCTGCCGGTGTCGGTGCTGGCGCAGCTTTGAAGAATGGGAAGGAAAAAAAAGGCAATAAGGATCTTGTTCGTTTTCATAACGACCTCCAATGAATGAAAAAATGGAATGTGATTAAGCCGCGAGTGAGAAACGACCGTGGGAGCCAAAGCGGCAATAGAGCGGACTTATCGCTTCCACGGCGTTATGAAACTCCGGCTCGAAACGGGAGCGCCCCGTCGGCTAAAAGTAGGATCGTAACGATTGTATTCATGAGAGTACAGTAATACGTTTTGAGAGACCAAGCTCAAGATGCGGGCCAAGGAAAATTTTTGACACATGGAAGAAACAACACAAGCCTCTTATACGAATGGCTTTTTTACCAGCCTCCGCCCGCGCCGCCGCCGCCGGTCATCCCGCCCCCGCCGGAAAAACCACCGAAGCCGCCGCCGCCCCCAAATCCGCCGAAGCCGCCGGAAAATCCGCCGCCGCCCCAGCCACCCCGACCCGTATTGAAAAGCGATGACCAAAACAATCCCTGCAAAATCCCTCCCATGCAACCAGAACCCGCACCGCCCGAACCCACGACCGTCCTTCGCGCTCCGGTTCCCGCTAATGCACGCAGTACGAAGAGCACCACAAAAAATCCGATCACGATAAAGAGCACCCCACTCGGCGAAGGAGCGTTTCTTCTGCCGCTGAAGGGGCTGCGCGGGCTTGTATTCTTAAATTCCCCGCCGATAACCTGGAACATCGCGGCCGTTGCCTGATCGAGCGCCCCATAGGTATTGCCTTTCCGAAGATTGGGAACGATGATCTGCTGATAAATAACGCTCGTCGCGGCGTCGGTCAACGTCGGTTCAAGTCCATAGCCGGTTGTGATCCATCCCTGATGATCCTGCATGGCAAGCAGGATGAGCGCGCCATTGTTCTTATTTTTTTGGCCAATCTTATTCGAATCGTAAACGCTGACAGCAAAATCTTCGGCGGGCGTTCCATTCAGCGTCGGAATCAGTGCGATGCAAATTTGCGTGGAGGTGGAGTCCTCATAATGCCGCAATTTTTGATCGAGCGCCGCGATCTCCTGCGCACTCAGCGAACTGGTTTGATCCAGCACATAGCCCTCGTGAAATATGGGAACCGCCGGGGATTGGGCGAAGGCAGAAATCGAAAGTAAGAAAATAACAGAAAGCATTGTAGCCGTGACCTTCAGGCCACGGCGAATTCTGTTCCGTAGCCCTGAGCTGAAGGTCGTAAGCCCTGACCTGAAGATCACGACTACCGGATGTGCATTAAATTTTTTCATTTCGATGGCCTCACTGGTCCGTGTGGCTGCGCAACGGGAGCGGGTGCCGTATTTTCCGGCGTCGGCGCTGTCGCGGGATTTTGGTTACCACTCGTTCCGAAATCGACTTTTGGCGCGTTCTCCGCACCGGCTGCCGCTTCGAAATAAGGATAGGTCGTAAAGCCCGACATGCTCGCAATCGTGCTGGCTGGGAACGAACGAGCGCGCGCGTTGTAGTCCTTCACCAGATCGTTGTAACGATTTCGTTCCAAGCGAATGCGATTTTCCTGCCCTTCGATCTGCGACATAAGCACTGTGAAATTCGCCTGACTCTTCAGATCGGGATATTGCTCCATCACGACCATCAATCGCGAGAGCGCGCTGGAAAGATTCCCCTGTATCTTCTGGAAATTCTGAAAGGCCTGCGGATCTTTCAAGGCCTCCGGCGTGAGTTGGATGCCGGTCGCTTTGCTCCGCGCATCGATCACGTCCGTCAGCGTTTGGCGCTCGTTCAGCGCGGACCCTTTGACGGTCTCGACGAGATTCGGAATGAGGTCCGCACGCTGCTGATAGACATTGTTCAACTGCCCGAGTTGCGCCTTCACACCTTCGTCCATCGAGACGAACGAATTATACGTGGTGCGCCACCACATGAAGAGAATGAGGATGAGGAGGATAATTCCCCCGATAATGAGCGTTCCTTTTTTCATATTTTTGATTTTTTAACTGGAGCGAGTACGGCCCGTTGGGGGCGCAAAAATTCTAAAATCTCAGTCCCAGATTTGCTTGCATCGAGATGATTCGCCAGTTCCCGGCCGGTCCATTGTAATTGGAGATTGCACTCGTGATGGGATAACCGGCGCGGACTTCGAGCATAAAGGGATGTCCGGCAATTTTTCCCAATTCTACTCCTAAGCCCGCGCGAAGGTCGAATCGAAAGCGGTTCCCAAACGGAGTTTGATCCCAGTATTGATATTCGTAGGGATAATTGGGCGCAATGCTCACCGTTTCGGACTCGATCGCAAAACCAAGGCTCGCGCCGATGAGAAAATATCCCATTCGCTTGCTCTTCGTTTGGATTTTGAGGAACGGCTCGAACAGGAGATATTGAAAATAGTGATAGGCATTCGCCGAAGGGCTTACGCCGGTGTCGCCCGAAACGAGCGGGCTGATAAAGCTTCCGTTCTGCCCCACGCCGTACAGATCCTGGAACGCAAAATCGAAGAGCAAGCCGAATTTTTGTCCCGTGTGCGTGAGATCGAATTCGATTCCAGCGCCGGCTCCCGGACCGGAAGCGCTGGCAAGGAATGCGCCGCCGGAAAAGAGATTGAGGCTCGCGGTAAGGTACGGCATGATCGTAACCGTATCCACGAGCGTCGGAACTTTCCGAACGGGCGCGGCCACCGTGTCGATCGGAACGACAGCCTGCTGCGGTTTCGGCGGCGCGCTCGGCGATTGTGCCAGCACTGTGCGCGCTGCCACAATTAAAACGAACGAGAAAAAATAGCGACGCACTTTCACGCGACCAGTTCACAAAATATTATCCGACTATCTTACCAAGCGTAGCCGAGCGAACACCCGATGAGCGCGTAAATGGTTTGGAATCCTCCGGGAACTTGTGACGCGCCCAGACCGACTCGCAGCCCTAAAACTGGTTCCACCGCAAATTGGCTGAAGATCCACTTATAGGCTAAGTCACCACCAATCGCAACGCCGATTTGTGTACCAAAATGAGATTGAACGGTTTCGTTCTCACTCGATTGGCTAAAGAATAAGAGGTCCACTGCCGGCGCAGCCGAAAGCCCGGTGAGCGCCCGGCTATCGGCAATGTAAAAACGATAAGCCGCGCCGATACCGAAGCCGTTCCATTCGGGTGCTGGCGAAGGCCAAAAATTAGCGCGAATCAACCAACTCGAGGTCGGATCCGATTTGAATTCGTATTGCAGCGAAAGCGTGGAGCCAGTGAGCAAAGGCACCACATCGACCGAAAGGACCTGCGTAGCCGGGCTCGGGCGTGCCTGCGCGTGCAAGCTGCTCGTGGAAACCGTGAATGAAAGAGCGGCGATTAAAACGAGGATTTTGGTAAAGCGAAATGTCATAGGTATTTACGAACTACGGAAGTGTTAAACTTTTGAGGCATGAAATTTCGTGAAAAACACGCGATTTCTTAAAACGTCACTGAACAAAGTTCTTCAAAGATACGGCAAAAATCGGAGCGATCGGTGAATTTCACTACCACGCATAGCCAAATGGGACGGAAAGATAGGGCAAAACCTGCTGCCCGACGCGGTTCGTAATGAGGTATGCGTCCATAATCATCCGTGGCTCGATGAAGTAATTTCCGGTTCCGCCGCCAAAACAAAATTTGTAACCAATTTCGGCCGTGAGCCGAACATCGATGGTCTTATTCACGATTCCCGTTCCCAGACCGACTCCGGCATAACCGCCGAGGATTGCCCCATTATCGATCAGATAAATCCGCTCGATCGCCGCAATCGAAACACCCGATTCCGGATACCATCCGGTGATACTCCGGTCCGCTAATTCGCGTTGATAGACGAACTCGTACATCCGCGAGAAATTCGGATCGAGCCGCTGCTCGTATTGAATACTTACGCGGCCGAGAATATCCCCTAATGGATCGATGGCGATGGCG
>DASYAJ010000276.1:0-5198 GCA_036501405.1 Kapaibacterium sp. (SeqCode) | reverse complement strand
CCAGATTGTATCGGCGTGACCTGAAGGTCACGCCTACGAACGCGCGGTAGGCAATGAAATTTATACCGTCGCAGGTACGCGCTTGGGCGTGGATTGCTTGCGGGTTCCGGCGGGCGCTGCTGCCTTCTTCGAATTATCGCGTTCGAGCCAGTCATACGCGACCGCGGATGCGACAAAGATCGAAGAATAGGTGCCGGTGATCACACCGATGAGCATCGTGAATGCAAAACCGCGCAGCACTTCCCCACCCCAGATAAAGAGCACGAGGAGCGTCAGAAATACCGTTCCCGATGTGATGACCGTTCGCGGCAGCGTTTCGTTGATGGCGCGATTCATAATGTCTTTGAGCGATTGGCCTTTGTATTTTTTCTGGTCCTCGCGAATACGGTCGAAGATGATGACGGTATCGTTCACGGAAAATCCGACAATAGTCAGAAACGCGGCGAGCATGGTCGAATTCATTTCGAGATTGAGCCACGGCACCAATCCATTGCAAATCACCGCAAACGCGAAAGCGACAAGCACATCGTGTACAATGGCGATGACCGCGCCCATGCCATAGACAAACCGGAATCGGAATGTGAGGTAAATGAGAATGACAATGCACGTAAAGACGACTGCTTCGATAGCGTTCAGCCGCTGTTCACCGCCGACCTTCGGGCCAATATGCTGCTCCTCAATCGGTTGGTTCGAAAGCTGTCCTGTTTTCGTAACGAGGTGGTTGTTCGGGAACCCCGTAATGACGGCGTTCATCACCTTTTGAGTGGCTTGCGTTCCGGCTTGTGCGCCTTGTGCGCCCTCACGGACGCGAATGAGAACGCCCGATTGGTCGGCGCCGTAGTATTTCACTTCGGAGCCACGAATGCCCGATTTATCGAGCGCGCCGCGCACGTCCTCGATACTCACGTTCTTTTGGAACTGAAGCTGGACTTCCGTTCCGCCGGCGAAATCGATGCCATATTCGACGCCTCGAAAAAGCGCCCAGATGACTCCCGAAACCGTCACGAATATCGAGACATAATACCACATGCGGCGCTTGCCGATGAAGTCGATAGTAGTTTTACGAAAAAAATGCATAAATCGTTGGTAACGAGTACCGAATACCGAGTGACGAGTACCGAAGTACTGAATACTGAGTACGAAGTACCGAAAAAAAATTAAGTTTTGCTTTTCATCGCCGATTGACGGAGCGCCCCGATGATTCTACCGACCTGTTCGGCATAATCGAGAAGAGTCGTAAATTCTTCCTTCGAAACGTGGCCAACATCGAGCGCAGAATACAATTGCGAACGTACTTCCGCGCATGAACCTCGAGCGATTGTCAAAAAACGAATAAATTCTGGTTGCGATCCCCGCTCAAAACCCTCCGCGATATTCGAGGAAACCGACAAGGAAGCGGCTCGAATTTGGGCACGAAAACGATAGTCCACCTTGAAACCCGGTCTATCGCTTATAGAATAGATCCGCTTGGTAAGTTCCCTTGCCATTTGCCAAGCTTTCAATTCTTCAAAGCGTGTAATCATAAACCGTAATCTCTACTTCGTACTAAGTAACCATGTACTCGGTACTCGGTATTCCGTACCCGGTCCTTATCCAAATTTGATAAGTTCCGGATTCCGCTCCATGATAAGATCGAATACCACGCGTGTGATGACGATCGCCGTAAAGAGCGAGGCCGCCACACCGATCATAAGCGTGACCGCAAATCCCTGAACGGTTCCTGTTCCGAACGCATACAAAATAACGCCCGAGAAGAATGCCGTTAAATGGCCATCGAAAATGGGTGGGAATGCTCGATGATAACCATCGTCCATTGCCAGTTTTAGCGATTTACCGAGTGCCAGTTCCTCGCGAATGCGTTCGTAGATTAGCACGTTGGCATCGACGGCAATACCGACCGTGAGCACGGCACCCGCCATTCCTGGCAACGTTAAGGTCGCGCCGAAAGTGGCTAAGACCGCTCCGAGGAAGAGGATATTAATAATGAGCGCTAAATCTGCAACCGCGCCTCCGGTCACATAGTACATGAACATAAACGCCATGACGATAAGCAGGCTCATGAGTACCGACCACATTCCTTTGTTAATAGAATCCTGGCCAAGCGAAGGCCCAATGACCGATTCCTGAATGATTTTAACCGGCGCAGGTAAAGCTCCGGCCTTCAGGACGATCTTGAGTAGGTTCGCTTCGGTAATGTCCCCAATTCCCGTAATTTGCGAATTGCCGTTCGGAATTTCATTCTGGACGACCGGCGCGGAATAGACAACACTATCGAGCACAATGGCGACCTTCTTATTGATGTTGTCCTTCGTTACGCGGCGCCAGATGCGCGTGCCGTCGTCATCCATTTGCATAGAGACTTCGGGGCGTCCATTTTCCGGACTGATATCGGAGCGAGCATCGACAATGACTTTTCCCGTCAGTTCTGGCTGTGCATTCAGGAAGTAGAGAACGTAATAGTTATCATGTCCATTTTGCGCGGGAAAAGGACGGCTAAACATAAAGGCCAGTTCATCCGAATATAGATGTTTGACATCGGGCCGGTTAAGGATATTCTTAATGGCTTGCCGGTCCTCTTCGGTCACGTAAATTTCCTGGCTTTGCTGCGGAGTGTTTTTGAGCAGGAGCGCCGTAAAGGGATGGAGCAGCCGCTCATGGGCAGCTTTCTGCTGATCGGACATCCCGATTTCCGAAACGGAATCGGCACGGTGGGCGGAGTCCTGCGGACTCAGCTTCGCGGCTTGCAGCGCGGTATCTTTTTTCGATCCGTTTTTCGCGCCTTCCGAAGCGATGGCCTTCTGCGATTTGGATGTATCCGATGCCTTCGCCAAGCTATCGGTTTTGGATGCAATAGCTTTGGTGCTATCGGCTTTTGCGGTATCGGTGCGCATGAGCTTTGCGAGGCTCGTATCGCCCGCCAGATGTTGATCGATCTTATCGAGCACGCGCTGGACAATCTGCGGATCCTTCAATAGTCGGAATTCGAGCTGTGCCGTTCCTTCGAGAAGCTGATGCACTTGCGTCGGATCGCCAACGCCGGGAAGCTCGATGATAATGCGGCGGGTGCCTTCTTTCTGGATGGTCGGTTCTGTCAAGCCGAATTGATCGATACGATTGCGGATGATTTCGATCGCACGGTCAACCGCTTCATCCGATCCTTTTTGGAGTGCGGCCTGAATCGAGGCATCGTCCCCATTGCCGGCATCGCTGAAATAGAAATAGTTCGCGAGCGTTTTGCCTTTCGGTTTGGCAATTTCATTGAAATGCTTCACGAAAAGCGGGACTACCGGGTCTTCGCTTGTGGCTTCGTCCTTCGTGGTGGCATCCATCACCTGCTGGAAGACATCGTCTTTTTGCAGGGCTTGCTCGTCGATAAACTTGAGCACATCTACCTCCATTGTCACGTAGATACCGCCACGCAGATCGAGGCCGAGCTTGATGGCTTTAGCATTCGCATCTTTTAGGTCCTGTCCTTTGTCGGCTTCCCACCGGACTTTTTGAGCGGAGTCCTGAGGCGTATTGCTAAATTTATCGAGCTGGCTCTTGAGGTCCTGCGCGCGATAGGTCGGATAGAGCGCATAGACTGCTCCCGCAATACAGAGCAGGATGATAATGATTTTCGTGCGATTTTTTCTCACAGAATAAAAAAAGAAATTTTTCTGAAATCGAGAGTCGTCTGGTTTAGAACAGGACTCGGTTTCCCGAATAGCGAGTCCTTAAAGCATTCGGGCCGTCTTATGTTCCCTAAAAGTGGTTCAAAACGAAAGAGATTATGCCCGACCGAGAAAAATGACCATTAGCAATGCTGTTTTGAAGCGGTCTCCAAGGAGTTTCGGGAGGTCCTCGCGGAGCAGTTCTTTTTCAGTCATGTCGGCGCCGAAGAGGAAGCTCTTCATTTTGAGATGTTGTGCGGCCGGATGGTCTTCCGAATATCCTTGCGGAATGCGTTTGAGCGATTCGCCGGTTAGTCCCTTCGGGTACATTTTCTTGAACTTCGCTTCGCCGAGTATTTTCTGAAATTCTTTGTAATTCGAAGCAATGTGCTGGCGTATGCGCTTCAGGTGCGGACCGAGCGGCATATAAACTCCCCCACCCATAAACACGCTTATGCCCGTTCCTTTTTTTGCCGGCTCGAATCCGATATAATATCCGCACCATTCTTCCTTTTTCGTTCCATCAAGCGGGAAGGAAAGTCCGATGTGCGTTTTGTAGGGCGATTTATCGGCGCTGAACCGAATATCGCGATTGATCCGAAACAGCGATGTCTTCGCGTTCCCAACGATCGGCATGTTCTGCTCGCGGAAATAAGCTCCCATCGCGGCGGCAAGGGCCTTCGAAGGCTCTCGAAGATATTCCTCGTAGGCATCCCGGTGCGCTTCGAACCACGGTTTATTATTGTTCTTTTTCAGACCATGCAGGAACTTGAACATCTCTTTGGAATATCCATCGAAAACGGGCGCAGGTTCGTTCGGCGGAGAGAATATTTTTTTCGGCATAGGCCGCACTGAACAATCCCTCGATCAAAACGGCTCCTTACGAAGCGTGAACTATCGCAATCGCAAACGGTTGAAAGATGCTCTGAGCCGGCGATATCGGTCCCTGTGGAGGGAGAAGAAATCGAAAGTTAAGTTAAAGAACGATCTTTTACAAAGGTGGATAGGATGTCATCCAGACGCCAAGGGATCGATTCATCATTTTTTCGATATTTCACCGATTCGCCATGGGATTGCTCACGGCCGATATTACTCCTTTCGAACAAAAATTCAAGTCCCGCAAGTCATAAAAGAGCGCGTTGATGCGCTCATAAATGCAGGAATCATGGCCATTTAAGCCAAGCACTTTTTTATTTCGTATTTTTGCATCGAAATATTCAACTCTCTTAAAACAATATCTAAAATTATGCGCACATCGACAGCACGCGGACAGTGGAACGGGGTACTCAAAAGTGGGAACGGGACGATGAATCTTGGCCAAACGTCCTTTCCATTTTCTTTTAATTCTCGAATGGAAGGCGGTCAGGGCGGAAGTCCGGAAGATATGCTGGCGGCGGCGCTTGCCGGCTGCTATTCCATGGCGCTCAGCGCGGATCTCGAAAAAGCTGGCTTCCCTGCCACACAAGTTTCCTCGAATGCCAAAGCACGGTTCGATAACGGTTCGGGCAAATGGACGGTCGAGGCGATCGATCTCGACGTGGAGGC
>DASYAJ010000275.1:0-2288 GCA_036501405.1 Kapaibacterium sp. (SeqCode) | reverse complement strand
GAATTATGAATTTCACGTTGGCGAATTTTAGCTTTAATCGACATAGTTAATGAACTACGCATTCCCCCCGCACGAGATTTTAGCTTTTATTCGGAAAGCCATGGGATTATCTGAAACAGTTTTTTTGAAATTTGAGGGTTGAAATTTAGGCGGAAACGGATTCGTTGCGTTTGGGGATGAAATTTCGGCGAGCTTTTTCGGATCGTCAAAGATTCCCGGAGAGAAAGTACGCTTTCGTGTGTTGTATGGCCCGTTTGGATGATCGGTCATCGGTGAGCGATCACCCAAACATTACTCCGGGGCCGGCCAAAAACCCGTTTTCTCGCGCGGAATAGGCCCAAAACCCTCGTTTTGACCAAATATTAATAGCATGGCAACAACCTCCAACGACCTCCCCAAAAGCACAATCGTACCTTCGGTCTATAAGGAACCGGCTCCAATCCTCGATAAGGACAATCCCCTCGAATCGATGATGCAGCGCTTCGATCGCGCAGCCGAAATCCTCCAGCTCGAACCGGGCATCTATCAGTACCTGAAGACGCCGGTGAAATCGGTCATCGTTTCCATCCCCATTCAAATGGACGATGGTTCGGTGCATGTGTTCGATGGCTACCGCGTGATTCATAACGATATTTTGGGACCGAGCAAAGGCGGCATCCGCTATGCGCCGGACGTGAACCTCGATGAAGTGAAGGCGCTCGCGGCGTGGATGACCTGGAAATGCGCGGTCGTCGATATTCCTTTTGGCGGAGCGAAGGGCGGTGTTCGGTGCGATCCGCGCAAGCTTACGATGCAGCAGATCGAAAAGATCACCCGCCGCTATACGGCAAACATGCTCGACGTGTTCGGCCCCGACCGCGATATTCCCGCGCCGGATGTGAACACGAACGAGCAGGTCATGGCATGGATTCTCGATACCTATTCGATGCACACGAAGAAAACGGATCCGGGCGTCGTGACGGGCAAGCCGATTGTACTCGGCGGAAGCCAGGGTCGCCGCGAAGCAACGGGCCGCGGCGTGATGCACTCGGCGCTCCGGGCAATGGAAAAAATTGGAATCAAACCGAAAGATGCGACGGTCGCGGTGGAAGGATTCGGCAATGTCGGTTCCATTTCGGCGCAATTGCTCGCAGCCGAAGGCGCGAAGATCATCGGGATTTCGGACATCACCGGGGCGTATCATAACGAGAACGGAATCGATGTCGAAGATGCGATCAAGTATTCCGAAACGCACGGGAACTTGCTCGAGGGCTGGAAAGGCGGAGAAAAAATTTCGAACGAACAACTGCTCACGCTGAAATGCGATGTACTCGTTCCCGCCGCGCGCGAGGACCGCATTACCAAGCGCAACGCCAACAACATTCAGGCAAAGCTAATCGTGGAAGGCGCGAACGGTCCGACGACCGCCGGCGCGGACCCGATTCTCGAATCGAAAGGCGTGCTCGTCGTGCCCGATATTCTTGCAAATGCGGGCGGCGTGACCGTCAGCTATTTCGAATGGGTGCAGAACCGAGGCGGTTACAAATGGACGCTCGAAGTCGTCAACGAACGGCTTGCCGAAGCGATGAACACCGCATTCGACCGCGTCTATGCGACATCGCTGAAGCATAAAGTTCCGCTCCGTTTAGCGTCCTATATTCTGGCGATCGATAAAGTCGCCCGGACGCTGCGGCTGCGCGGAATCTACGGATAAAGAACCAGGATTTCCAGGATTAATAAGGATTTCCAGGATGATGACCATGTTCAGGAAGGAATTTCAAAAGGTCTTTCGATTGAAATTCCTTCCTCTTTTTTTTCTTCTTTTTTTCGTTCTCGTTTTTGCTCGCTCCGCTTCGGCACAGCTTACCCACGTCGATACGATGCTGGCGGCGGCGATCATGCCGATGGTGCCGGTTGTGAACGGAGTTCCTGCTACGATGGCGGGAGATAGTTCCATTCTGCGGCTCTCCGGTGCGATGCTGAAAACGACGTTATCGGTTACGCCGATTTTTTATGTCTCTTCGCTTTCGGCCACTGTTGCCCGGCGCGATTCCGGCGCGCGATTGCATATCGTTATCCAGGGCGATCTTTTGGAACCAATGAATGCCTACGCCACGCCGCGCACCTTAGCACGAACGGTTTATTTGCCGTTTCGGGAATCGGATTGGTCCATCGTCAATGCCAATGCTTCGCACTATGTTCATTCCGAAGGGCCATCGGGCGGATTCTGGTCGAGCATGTTGGAACCGGCTCTTGTCCTTCTCGGCTGCGCAGCAGTGGTTGCGCTGTTTTTTTTGATTCGGAGTTAA
>DASYAJ010000274.1:0-3895 GCA_036501405.1 Kapaibacterium sp. (SeqCode) | reverse complement strand
GATTTTACTCTTAACGTTGCTCATTTCCTCGCGCATGCTCATTGTTCGGTCTGTTGGGGAATCGGTCTTACGCGCGTTAGGGAAGTATTATATGGTTGCGGCCTTTGCTTTATTCGATGCTATTGCATTTGCCGCATTGATGATCCTCGCTACGTATAGAAAGCTTGGGCTTTCGGACGTGATCTGGATTTACACACTTTCGAATGTTCCTGGCTTTCTTTTTCTCATCGCTTCTATTATTCAATGGACTCGCCGAGAGAAAATTCGGTTGCGGATCGCACGAAAAACTCTCGGTACATTGCTTCGTTCTTCCGTTCCACTGGCTGTAGGGACGGCATGTTTGACTATTCACACGCAGATCGACAATTTATTGCTCGATAAACTTTCGAATGCAACCGAAGTATCGAATTACGGTGCAACTATGCGGCTGAGTGCTGCCATGGCTCCATTCTCGCTCGTGATGGCTGCCGTGGCGTCACCGGAATTAACACGGCTGCTGCGCCGGAAGGACGATGTGCGTTCTCGCCAACTCACGAGCATCGCACTGCGAATGCTTCTCGTGGCAGGCGTAGCGATTGCCTTAACCGTTACCGCGCTTTCGACGCGCATCGTTCCCATTTTTATCGGCATACAATATCTCTCGGCAAGTTCCCTCCTTGTTTGGACCGCATGGATGCTGACGCCGATCTTCATTGGGACCCTCCTCATGGATGTGAGCGTCGCGGCCGGGCATTCCTGGCTGATGACGGCCAATGCAGCCGTCTGTATGGTCGCGGTGATTATCGGCGACGTGCTGCTCATTCCCGGCGCAGGCGCTCGCGGCGCGATGACATCGAAAATGATTGCCGTCATCGGCGGGGCGGGAACCGTTCTCTGGCTTTCTCGAAAGAAAAATTATATCGACTTGCGACAATTTTTATCGGCGCTATGGAAAACCTTTGCAGCCGCCGGTGTCGCGACGGGAGCTTTTTTATTGCTTCGCACGATTTCTCTATCCGATTTCTTTATTGCCTTCGTCATGCTCCTCATCTTTGGACTTGGAATTCACTTCGGCAAGGTCCTGCCACTTTCGGAAGCGCGCGCATTGATGAAACGAATTCGTCATAAAGAAGCTATGGGAGGGACTGCATGAAACAGGACTGGAAACCATGGCGCCTTGAAAATTGGTCGGTCTCCGAATCCGAATGGAACGATTCCTCGCTTCCGATGGTGACGCTGGGTGTGCTGAACTACAATCGCATAAAGGAACTCAGGCAGACGCTGGACGTGCTAACGCGCGCTGTGCAATATCCGAATTACGAAGTGATCGTGGTGGACAACGGTTCGACCGATGGAAGCTTGGAAATGATTCGTTCCGAGTTCCCTTCCGTTCGCGTCCATGAAGTGGGGCATAACGCTGGCGTTTCGGCGCGTAACTTTCTCACGCCAATCGCCAGTGGGAAGTATTTATTCCATTTCGATGACGACACCTGCCCTGGAACCCCCGCCATGGTCCTGCGCATTGTCCAGCACATGGAGAACTATCCGGAGATCGATGCGATAAGTGCCTCCTGTCATCAACCTATAACGGGACGCTTAGAGACGGAAGGATGGGAGGTTTTTGGTATCTTGACAAATGCTGATCGCGGCTGGGATGGTCTCTTTATTCTAGAGGGTGGGATTTGCTGGAGAATGTCATCTCTCAAACAAGTCGATGGATACGATCCTCGATGGACCTACGGATGCGAAGGAATGGACATTGGTATTCAGCTATTCAAGAATAATTTAAGTTCCTTCTTCTGTCCGCAATATCTTATCCTTCATTTTATCTCACAGTCGATGCGAACACATGGAAGGCGTACTTATATGAATTCAAGGAATATGATTTGGCTGGTTGCGAAGCATTGGCCGCTCGCTGCCTCGATCCCTTTGATGGGGCTGGTTATTTCCCGACGCTTTCTTGCGATGCTGATGCATCCGAATACGTTTCGAGATAATCTGCGAGGGATGATCGACGGTCTTCGCGGCGTTCGTCCGTTTATCGGTCAGAGACCGAAATTGACCTTCAGGCAGGTAATTTTTCTGAAGCGATGGTATCTCAGCTTGTTTCGATGGGCATAAAAACGATGAATACGCAGACCTCTAAAGTGGGAATTATCATCATTAACTTGAACAGTTATGAAGATACCTCGCGCTGTATAAGCGCCTTGCACGAGAGTAGCTATTCGAATACGGAGTTGATTCTTGTCGACAATGGCTCGATCGATCGTTCGGGGGAACGATTAAATGTCGAGTTCCATCCTGATGTTTATCTGCGATTCGAAGAAAACATTGGTTCCACTGGAGGCCGAAACGCAGGAATGAAAAGAGCAATCGACGATGGCTGCGATTATGTTTTACTCTTAGATGACGATTCCATCGTTACGGCATCCTTTCTCGATCCATTGGTAGAAAAACTGGACACAACCGCTTCCATTGCTGCTGTTACCGGAAAGATTTACACTCCAGCGCGCGATAAAAGCGGCAGGGCAAATATTATCTGGTACGCGGGTTCCGAACGCAAATGGCATACATGGTTCAACCATCGTGGAATGAATAAGGAAGATAAGGGGCAATATGATGTTGGAACTTTCGTTGTTGCCATGCCTGCGTGCTTAATGATGATGCGGTCCACCATTCTGAAAGAGATCGGTTTATTCTCCGACGATTATTTTGTCTATTGGGAAGAAGCGGATTGGTGCGCCCGAGCGCTGAAGGCAGGATATCAATGTTATTTCGAACCACAAAGCACTATTATTCATAATTTTAAAAGTAATATCCCCGGTCGCGAAACCGAATTTTACAACTACCTTCAATTTAGGAACGCCTTGGTCTTTAATGCTCTTCATAATTCCTTTTTAAAAAAAATACAGTTTGTATTGACTCTTCCAGTCCTTTTAGCCCACCGCACATTGCGTTCCGTCAAGGTAAAAAATTTTTCTGGGATCAGAGCGTCCTTGGATGGGATCGTCGACTATTTTCGAGGATTTCGCGGTAACGTTGGTCTTGTCGAGCGAGGAATTCTTCAAAAATAATTTCAAGGAATTACTATGAAAAATACATTTTTATTAAATGGGAAAACCTTTTTCCGACGCTACCCTGCACTGCCATTGTGGTTTTTAATCCTATTGGTAACACGCCCTTATTACTATGCGGATTCCTACGAATACGCTCACAGCATTCTTAATCATATCGAAGGAAAACCGGCGCCGTTGTTTTGGGAATCGGGGCATTTTCTTTGGCGTCCGATCGGAACAATCCTTTATGATTTGTTTCATCCTGTGGCTCGTGTTTTCGTTGGGAACAGTTCCTTCGCCCTCGTGAGCGCGATACTCCTGTTCACGGTTCTGCTGTTGACTGCGGTTGGAATTTTCTTTTTCTATCGGTTTCTTCGTTTGTTTCCCATCTCAGAGATGGCCGTCCAGATCGGGGTCCTCTTTTATGTGGTGTCTGGATGTGTTCTTAATTACAGCCAGACAGCAACGAGCTATCAAGCGGGACTTAGCATTCTCATCGTCGCAGTGTATTACAATGCGGTAGGACCGGACTCGCCGAAGGTCTTCCAAATAATACGAAACTCCATTTTGTTGGCACTTCCGCCTTTGCTTTGGCTTCCTTACGTTCTTGTATTACCGGCTGTCGTATTGGCCCGCCCGCTGGTGTATGGATGGAATCGATTGCGTGTAAAAAATTCTTTTTATACCGGGTTTTTCTGCGTTATTGCGGCAATATGCTTGCTCTCTCCGGTCATTTTTCGTTTTCATTTGTTCACATACCCTGCATTCATGCATTGGGCTTTTTACGACTGGGGTCTCGCTTCGAACGTAGGACCGATTCGAACCATATTCGGGCTTCCAAAAGCGTTATTTTATCTTGG
>DASYAJ010000273.1:0-2214 GCA_036501405.1 Kapaibacterium sp. (SeqCode) | reverse complement strand
ATAAATCCCCGCTCCGCGCGACGTCTCTCACGGCCAAGCAACAACGCCGCGCGGATGAGCTATCGCGCATTCTGTTCGAATGTGGGGATGACATAGAATTTTGGTGTGATTGCTTAGGCTATGAAATACACGAACACACGTCGCTTGCCGCCGGGGAGATAACCGCCGTATTGATGGATGGATTTATTTTCCTTGCGCCGCGTCTTCCGTTCGTTCGGCGCATTCTTTCCATTGCACACGAAATTTTCCATCATGAATTCCACGCATCCGTGATTGCATACCGGGATGAATCGGATAAGAACGTGGACCTACGAGAATCCCAAGCAGAATCCTTCGCGGTGTTGGTTGCCGAACCGTCGCTGCTAAACTATGAAACGATGGAGCGGTTTCGATTCAAGACAAAGCTCCCGGAGCATTTGAAGGCCGTGCGGGAGAATCTATTTTATTTGATTAAGCGATGAGGAAACGCACGTTGGAATTTTTTCAGCGCGCGGCGGGAATGATAACGCGGAAGCATTTCGCGCACGAACGGCATTTCTTGCCGGCCTATCGAAAGATAAATTTCGAGTTTATGCGTGCTAATTTTCATCGTATTGCGATTGTGCAACACGTCGGTTCCGGGTTGTGCTATTTCGATTGTCATGGTTCAATTTATAGATTTAGGTTCCTGGCTTTCATATCGTTCCATTTTTTCCATGCCGCTCCAAACATTCCGCTCCAAAATAAGTTCGCATGAAATCCCCTCGCCTCTTTGTTCGCGGCAAATACTTCTGGCTTGGCTATTACGAACCGGGTCGGAAAAACGAACTACGCCGTCCTACGGGCCTCGCTGTGGACATCCCAGCGAAACATTCGCATCTGGACAAGGACTGGTGGAAAAAGAGTAAGCACCGGCAAAAGCTGGCATCGATCCTTAAGGACATAGAATTTGAGCGGGACATGAAGGAGCGGGGATATAAAGTCGAGGCGTCAAAGCGCACGCCGGAATTCCTTGAGTTATTCGAACAGTTCAATGAGGCCAATGCCGTGGAACGGGACCGGGAGCGCAGCAAGGCAACGCTCCGGCATCGAAAAAACGCCGTAGATTTTTTTCGAAAAGCATTGGGACAGACAGAATGGGATCGTATCGATCGGCCCTTCGTTTTGGAACTCCGCGCAAAAGCGAAAGCGACAAAATCACCCTATACGATTCGTGGTTATTTTGTCGTTCTGAAAATGCTGTTCGAATATGCCGTGCGCGAAGCATATATCCAATCGAATCCCTTCGCCGGCGTGACGGTAACAGTTCCAAAAATTAAGCCGCAAAAAGTGAGTATGGAAGAACAGTTTGCACTCTTCCGATTTTTGTACAATGAAAAAATCGAGCTTTTCGAACATATATTGTTCGAGCGGTTGACCGGCATACGCGGCCAGGATATTTGTGATTTGACATGGGATAACGCGCACGACGACGATCTTGTTTATTATAATGCAAAAGGACGGCGCTGGGAAACAATTCCGCTTAGCAAGGCCGCTAAATATCTCTTGGGAAAGATTCCACATCGCTCGAAATATATCTTTGCTTATCGTGCTTTGAAAACGGTAGGATATTATCTGCAACGGGCCGCTTCTTTCGGCGCACCGCGCTCGCGCACCCACCAAATGAAGCGAAGCTTTTTACAAGAGCTTTTGAAAGTCTCACCTGACGGAATCACGATGCAAGCCTTAGCGCATCATTCTCCGACGGTGAATAAGGTGGTGGTAGAGCATTATACGGGCAAGGATCGAGAGTTAATGGCGTCTGCCTTAGACTCCGCGCAGAAAGAATTGTTTTCGTTCATTGTGGAATTATATTCTCATATTCCTCAATCGCATGGATATCCATTCGCCAACCCAAAAGCGCATACGAATCGAATTAAATCGGAACGAAATTAATATCCATTGCGCAGTTTAGCGCGTTCGATATTTTTACTAAGGTTCCGATAGTCATGTTGAGCCGTCCGTTTTCGATCTTTGAAATATAGCTTTTGGTCGCACCGATTTTAGCGGCGAGTTGTTCACCGGACAGTCCCCGATATTCACGTAGTTGACGGATATTCTGACCGATAGATTTTAAATGCGTTAGTTCCATAAAAATAAATAGCCCCGGAAGAACCGGGGCCTTTAGGCTTGCGCCTGTAGAATGATCTTTACTATGATGAGCTTCTCGCAAGGAAAGCAGACCACGGCTAACGG
>DASYAJ010000272.1:0-1702 GCA_036501405.1 Kapaibacterium sp. (SeqCode) | reverse complement strand
AAAATCGTTTCGATTTCGCGGCATCCTTCATCGTGGTGATGATAAGTTCCGCGCTGCATGCTTCTGCGGATTGCATAATTTTTTTCGCCAATTCCTTCGAATAGGGTGCATGATCCGATAACGCGAATGGCGTAACGCTCGCTCCGAGAGTCGTAAGCATATTCTGGAACCGTTCCGGCCTGGCAATAGATGAAAGTGCCAAGACCGATTTGTCTCTCAGACTCGCTAAGGGAACTTCTGCATTCGTAAACGATTGGAGTTTAGATGGAACCGACGTTACGACAATCTCCGCCTCATTCCGTTTACCATTTTTTTCCTCCCCATCCGTAAAAACGATGAGGTCAGCAGCTTGCATCGCCGATTCCGGCTCTCGTGCATGGCCAAAGGGAAGCACGGCCGAAACTTCGCCGTTTGCCAATAGAATATTCACATCCCGTTTCAATTGAAGGTGCTGAAACCCATCGTCGAGGATAATCACTTCGGCGCCAAGTTCCCTCGCTCGCTGTGCGCCACGAACCCGGGCTTCATCGACAATGACGATCGCATTGGGCAATAGTGCTGCAACCATTTGCGGCTCATCGCCGGACTCCTCGACGGGAACCAGAATATCTCCGCCGTTTCGTACGATGACAAGTCCTTTCGATGCCCGTTTATATCCACGAGAAACAATCGCAACACGTTTTCCTTTTCGTTCCAGATATTCCGCAATAAGCAGCACCATCGGCGATTTCCCCGTCCCACCCATTGTCAGGTTCCCAACGCTGACCACCGGAACTTCCGCCGCCTGCGATCGCAGCCATCCGCGGCGATATGCGAAACGCCGCGCTCGCATAAGATAGGCGTAAGGATTGAAATAGTCGATAAACATTATCGATAATTCGAATATTGGAAGGATACCTTCTTCAACCATTCTTCCTGTTCTTCCCGATCGTTCGGGAACGCTGCAATATCGATTTTTTGAACCTCGATATTCACTCGGCTAAAGGGCATTGGTATTTCAAATTGATCCCAGCTCTGTAAAATCTTTCGGGAATGATATTCAACGTGCAGCAGATAAAGCGGCAAATCGAGTTCCCGCGCGGCAAGAAAAGCTCCACGCTTGAAGACATGACGCGGCCCGCGCGGTCCATCGGGCGTAAGGACGAGAATATTGCATTCACCATTCTTTATTCGTTCCATTGCATTTCGGAGCGCTTCCATGCCGCTTTTCTTTGTCGATCCACGAGAAAGTTTATATCCCCAATGTTGGAGCACGGCCGCAAGAAAGCTCCCATCCTTGCTGGCACTCACGAGCGCGACCGGTTTTCGATGGCGGACCGAATACCACCCACCGAACATCTTGCCATGCCAGAATAGGATAACGGCGTGTTCCGGGAGCGCATCGCCGCTCCAGGTCAGGCGGAGCGTGCGCGCGAGCAGCGTTGCAAAGAATGGAAGCAGTCGTTCGATCATGCAAGTAATCGTTCCGCCACCCGTTCGGAAGGCGTGGAACCATCCAACCGTAAGGAATGGGAAATGCCTGAAAGCTCGTCGCGAAATTTCGTTCGCGATGCATGGATTTTTTCCAATGCAAACGCAATGTGCTCCGGCATCATCTCCTTTTGTAATAATTCCGGATATAATTTGTTCCCGATCACGATGTTGGCAAGTCCGATGTAGGGAATTTTCACCAACCGTTTGCCAAGAAAAAAAGTGAGCGGAT
>DASYAJ010000271.1:0-6688 GCA_036501405.1 Kapaibacterium sp. (SeqCode) | reverse complement strand
TGGGGCCTCACGACCGATATCGCCGCGCCGGACCTCGAAACGCGTATTGCCATTCTTCGGCACAAAGCAATTGCCGATGGCATCGATCTTTCGGGCGATGTGATCGAATATATCGCAACGAACATTACGACAAATATTCGGGAACTAGAAGGCTGCCTGATTTCGCTGCTCGCCATTTCCTCGCTGGAAGGCAAAGAGCCGACGCTCGAACTTGCGCGCGAAGTGCTGCGTAAAATCGCAAAGCGGTCCGCGCCGATTCTTTCGATTGAAAGCATTCAGCGCGTTGTTTCCCGGCGCTTTGGGATTGAAGAGGAAGCCTTACGCGCAAAAACGCGGAGGCAGGAAGTGGTGATCGCGCGGCAGGTCGCGATGTACCTGTGTAAAGAGCTGACGAATCATTCGCTGAAATCGATCGGGCTGCATTTTGGCGGACGCGATCATTCCACCGTGATCTACGCTTGCCAGACGATACAGGAAGATATGAAACGCGATCCAACGATCGAAAAGAAGATCGAAGACCTGCGACGCCAGCTCGAAATGATGCAGGGATGATTTCCGAAACGAATGACTAAAAACGCCACTGAAATAGGTGGCGTTTTTTTTATCCCTTCTGAGTTCCGGCGTATGTGACTAATATCGATGAGAACTAATTACGATATCCCCGGCGAATGGCGAAGATTCCTGCCGATACCCTGTGAAGCTTTTTCCGAATGTGGTTTCAGCGATGTTAACTTCGTGGGATGTTATCCTAACCGAAGCTACCCACTTCTTTTCAAGATGCGGGAAAACATCTGAATCGAGAATTCGCCATGATACCATTGCTCTTTATGAGCTAACTGCAGAAGTTCTAACATTTCCACAGGCTTTAAATTAATAACTAATGTATTTAAACTTCTTTAAAAAAGAATATTTAAAGAGGACCGTGCAGAAGTGATTGAACTCAAATCACTCAACAACCATTTTCAGGCCAGAGAATATTAGGAGTCAAAATAATTTTTTGTGAGATCGATAAAAGAATCGACACCCGATGAGAAGCGACCGTTTATGCGAGAGCTTCTTTGGCCGCTCCTTGTGACATTCGTTGCAAGGATCGCCATGGTGCCGTTCGCGCATCTGGATAATCCGCACTTATGGGAATATGGCGATATTGCTCGGCAAATGTTGCATGGGTACGGCTACGCGTTTCATTGGAGCTATCGGACGATCAGCATCATCATCCCATCGGCGTGGATGCCGCCGGGTCAGGTTTTCATCCAGTATCTCGGTCTGAAGCTTTTGGGAGATAACCTTTCGGGATACATTTTTATTTTCCTGGAAGATGTTGTGATCGGCTCGCTCGTGGTGATTGCGATGCGAGAAATTCTTCAGGAGATTTTTTCCGATCGCCGGCTCATTCGTTTCGGGACCTGGCTTGCCGCGCTCTATCCAAGCTTTATCTTTGCCGCATCGACGTTTGGGATTGGCTCCGCAGTTTTGACGATCGATGCATTTTTTCTGTGGGCATTGCTGGCGACGTTTCGTGCAGTGTATGACCAACGCAAAGCAATTGGTCCGGCCATCGGTTTGGGAGTTTCTGCCGGTTTGCTGACACAATTTCGTTCCGAGAGCTATCTTCTGATTGCGCTCACATTTATTTTACTCGCATGGCAATTATGGAAAAAGCCGGACGCGGTGCGTGCGGTTGCCATTGCGGTCGCGGCGTGTGCTATTGTGGCCGCGCCGTGGATTGTTCGGAATGCTGTGGTCTTTCACCGATTTCTTCCGACGAGCACATCGGGAGGGTTCAACTTCTGGCGCGGACACTCTCCAGAGGCAACCGGAAGCTCGTGGGATGCCGATGGCGGGGTGGTCTGGACTCCCGGAGAAATGTGGGACAGCATCGAGCCGCTTGCGGTGCCCGATACGAACATCGAGTTTACGATGGGCCGCTATCATTTGCAGGATGCGAAAGCGTGGATTGCAGCGCATCCCCTGCTGGAGTTGGAGCGAACGCTGAAGAAATTTGTGCTCCTCTGGGGCGTCGATTGGTATAATCCCGAAGCGCAAAGTCCGATTTACATTCTGCTCTATACTTTGACGCTCCTTTGTTTTGTTCTTGGAATTATTCGCGCGCGGCGAACAAAGATTGCTGCGCGGCCGGTTGTCCGCTTTGCCCTTCAAGCCATCGCGCTCTGGTGTGTTTTTTATACGGCGATTGTTCTTCTCTTTTTCTCGCTGCCGCGGCTGCAAATCCTGATGATCGGTTTTTACTTCCCCCTTGTGGTGTATGGAGCGGATGAGATTGTGCGAAAATTTTGGCGGAATCGAAAGAGAAGTAACTCTGTTATCAGTAATCATTCCTAATAAGCAACAGATCGAATCCACACCGAAAGCCCGCGCGACGCGCCAGCGAATGGCTGTGCTTCATGCTGTCGAAAGCGTCCGGACGCACCCGAGTGCGGAAGAAGTTTACCGTGTCGTGAAAAAAAAGCTTCCGAATATTTCACTGGGCACGACCTATCGGAACTTACATTTGCTTGTGGAAGAAGGAAAATTGCGCAAAGTGCAGTTTTTAGGCGATGTCTTGCGTTACGATGCGATGACTGCTCCGCACGAGCATTTTTATTGCGCAGAATGTCACGCCGTTTGGGACCTTGCGCCGAGCCTTCCAAGCGAGACGGTGCGAAAAGTCGAGCGGAAAATGCATGCTCGCATCGAACGCTACGCGCTCGATTACTATGGGCAATGCGAAGCGTGCTCCAAAAAAAATTAAATTCCGTTTTTTTATCTCTTTAGTTTTTTCATCACTTTTTAAATACGATCATGGCAGACCTTAACAACAGCAAAACATTTCACAATCTCAAGGAAGGCTTCGCGGGCGAATCCCAGGCGAACCGCCGCTATCTTTTCTTCGCGCGTCAGGCTGACATCGAAGGCTATCCCGATGTTGCCGGAGTATTCCGCGATACCGCCGAAGGCGAAACCGGACATGCGTTCGGCCACATGGAATTCCTGGCTGAAGTCGGCGATCCGGCAACAGGCCTTCCAGTCGGCGATACCGGAACGAACCTGAAAGCCGCCATCGCCGGCGAGACTTACGAGTATACCGAGATGTATCCCGGCTTTGCGAAGACCGCGCGCCAGGAAGGCTTTGACGAAATCGCCGAGTGGTTCGAAACGCTCGCACGCGCGGAGAAATCGCACGCGGGGCGTTTCCAGAAAGCCTTCGATTCGGTAGCAGCGTAAACTGTGATTTTCGCTTGATTAATGTGATTTTTTATGGTAGCGATACACCTTTATCAAGAGAGAGAGAGAGAATGGATAAATGATTTCATGACCATCATTTAAATCACATTAATCAGAGTTCGATGGTTTTTGACGTTCACAATCCAAAATACTGGGACGGCGCCGATCTTCAACAAGAGTTCACGCGCATCGTCGATGTGTGCAACGGTTGCCGGTTGTGCGACAATTTATGCCCGCCGTTCGTCGATCTTTTCGACCGCATCGATGCGGAGGACGATAAGCTGACAGCCGTTGGCCGCGGGCATGAAAATCCCGTCAAGGAACTAAAAAAATCGGATTACGATCACACAGTCGATTATTGCTATCAGTGCAAACTGTGTTATCCGAAGTGCCCCTACACTCCGCCGCACGAATACATGCTCGATTTTCCGCGGCTGCTTTTGCGCGCGGACGCAATCAAAACAAAAGAGCAATCGAAAACGCCGAAGCAACGACTGCGCGATGAGATCACGGGCGATACCGATCGCGCCGGCGCCATCGGCGCTGCGGTTCCCGGACTGATGAATTGGATGGGAAGGAATAAACTGGGCCGCACCGCGCTGGAAGCCGTTGCAGGCATCGACCGCCGAAAAAAACTTCCGGAATATTATAAACAAACGTTCCAACGCTGGTGGAAATCTCATCCATCACCCTCCCGCATCGTGGGCGATGCTTCGTGCCTTGAAAAGGCGGGGGAAATTAAAGTAAAGGAAAAGGTCGCTCTTTTCTATACCTGCATGGTCGATCAGAACAAACCCTGGATTGGCGAGCAGTATGTAACAATTCTCGAAAAATTTGGGATCGAGGCAGAAGTTCCCGAGCAGGAATGCTGCGGGATGCCGGAGTTGGGAACCGGAAATATCGAGAAGGTGACGAAGTCGGTGGATCGCAATGTGGCAAGGCTTTTGCCGTATGTCGATCGTGGAATGAAAGTGATCGCCATGAGCCCGAGCTGCTCGATGATGCTCCGGTTGGAATACGCGGAATATGCGACCGACAAAGAAGCGGCGAAACGCGTTATGGCGGCGGTGATGGACCCATGCGAATACCTCATGCGGCTACACCGCGAGAAAAAAATCAGGCTCGAATTTTCAGGGAAGGTCGATGAGAAAATCACGTATCACGTTCCGTGTCATTTGCGGGTGCAGAATATCGGGTTCCAATCGCGGGACCTGATGAAATTGATTCCGGGCGTTCAAGTGACGATGGTGCAGCAATGCTCCGGTCACGACGGCGCATGGTCCGCAAAAAAAGAATATTACGAGATTTCGCTCGATGTAGGCAAAAAACTTTTTAAGGCCATCGAAAAAGATAAACCTGCTCAGGTCGCAAGCGATTGCACACTGGCGCATTTGCATATCGAGGAGGGAACCACGGAACGGGCGCTGCATCCGATCGAAATCGTGTATCGGGCGTTAGGATTAGCATGATTATAGTGCTGTTATTTCGAGCGGAGGAAATTTTGCGGAACAAAATTTTCGAAGTCGAGGAATCTCCGGAGATTCCTCGACTCCATTTTTGTTGGCTTTGCCTCCAAAAACTACGCTCGGAATGACCTTGAATTCAAAAAAGAGAATGATTCAAATAACCGATATATTAGACATCGCCGCTTATGAAAAAGCGCGGCCCGAATACCGGGCGCGCATGATCGAAGCGAAAAAGCATCGGCGCGTTTCGGTCGGGCCGGTCATGACCTTCGTCTTCGAAAATCGCGATACCGTGCTCTTTCAAATTCAGGAAATGACGCGCGTCGAACGCATGGTACAGGAAGATCAGATTCGGCACGAGATCGAAACCTATAGCCGATTGCTTCCCACCTCGAACGAACTTTCCGCAACGCTGCTCATCGAAATTACCGAGAAAGAAGCGATAAGGCCTACGTTGGATTCACTCGTTGGAATGACACAGGATTCTATTTATCTCGTGATCGGCGAAAAAGAAATCGAGACGATTTTCGATGAAGAGCAATCGGAGGAGGGTCGCATCAGTGCCGTGCAATACGTCCGTTGGAAATTGGACGATCAGGATGTGGAACGGTTCCGCTTCGGTCAGGCCGATGTCAGCATTCTTGCCCGGCATCCGAACTACCAGCATTTTACGCAACTCACCGAAGAGCAGCGTAAAGCAATCGCTCAAGACTTGAGTGGGGAATAAGATTTTTAATTGTGGTCGCGGTCGCGGCAGTGGACAACCGCCACGCGATTTTATCAACGGCGATTTGACCGCTCGTAGATTCGATCAGCTCAAAAGATTTTTCGCGCTCTCTCTATTGTTCGTTAATCTTCTTTCTCGACCACCGTCGTCTCTTCGATGACGCGAGGTTTCGGTTCCACGCGTTCTTTGGTCGTCGTCGTGGTTTTGGTTTCACGAACGGGTCGATTGGTTTCGGTTTTGGTTTCTTGTGTTACAGTTTTTTCCGCGGCCATTGGGTTGTGAAATAAAAAAGTGCATTGAAAAAGTGAGCGTCCGTTTTAATATTATGCGTTGCGCGCGGAGCGTGCTTTTTTGAGATTTTCCAGTGAAGCATGCCGTGCTGCCGGACTGTTCCGGCGCGGTCCATACGGCGAGCGGTTTGTCGGCTTGAGAGAAATCCCTTCTTTCGAAGCTTTGCTGCGAATGGATGTTTCGTCACGGCCGAGCTTCATTCCGATAATGCGCGTCGGTGTGTTCTTTTTTGAAAGTGTGCGAAGTTCACGTACATCGGTTGGGTTCCATCGCTCTCCGGTATTACGGAGCGATTTCGGAAGCTTCTCGCCGGCTTCTCGGCGTTCGGTCGGTGTTTTGTCGATCGGTTCGAAAATGCGGCGCCCCGAGGTTGTCCTCGTGTGTGATGAGGAAAGGAAACCTTTTCCTTTTCCAGAACTGCTACGCTTCGTCGAACTGCTTCTGCTCGGAGAAGTACTACGCGAAGTGCTGCCGGAGGAAGCGGTTCGGCTTGTTGATTTCTTGCTCGATGATTTCGATGTCGATCTGCTGGATGATGTACGTGCCATATCTTTCTTCTTACACAAATCGTGTACCACAGAAGGGATGCAGCCGAGGCGTCGTTTACGCAGCTTCCGCGACCTGCGCTTTCAACTGATCGAGCATTTCTTCGAGGAACTTCACGATATGCTTTTTTTGCGTTGCATCCGAGACGCTCCATTTTCCCTTTGCGGCGCGTTTGTGAGCGACCTTAAATTTAATTCCGGAAAGCGCGGTCGAATAAATATTCGCATTCAGCTTCCTGACGTTCTGGTGTGCGAGGATATACCAGTGATATTCGGTTCCCACCGGTACGCCGGTGCCTTCGGGAGCTTTTCCAGCGCGGCGTTTCTTGACGGCGAAATTGAAGGTCCATTCGTCGGGCGTCATTTTTTGTTCCCGCCAGATCCCCTGATCGTAATACCACTTGTGATGGCTTCCGATTTTCATTCCGGTGTAG
>DASYAJ010000270.1:0-3297 GCA_036501405.1 Kapaibacterium sp. (SeqCode) | reverse complement strand
TGAAACCGCGTGCCGAACTTCATATTTTCAAGCGATACCACGAGCGAAGCGCCCGAAAGAACGACCTTGGCAAGCGAAACCTCCGGCGGTTCCGCAACGGAAGCGGTCAGACGCTCCACAGCGATGGTCGTAGGAATTGTGGTGCAGGAGTTCCCACTATATTCGATCGTGGCCGATTGCACACTATCGCCGAAGAGCGAATCGTTATAGGTGACGGTCACAAGCAGCGAATCGCCCGGAGGAATGGCGTAAGGCAATGGCGGATTTGTGGTAATCTGAAACGCGGAATTATATTCAGAAGGATCGAGCATCACGGCATTCATCGTGACGGGAGAATTCCCATCGTTTGTAACCGGATAGGTCTTGAAGACGAGCGGCGAAGGGAAGGAAATGGTGTCGAAGCTCAGTGTCTTCGGTGCCAGATACTGCGGATTCTGAATATGAAAGGTCACAAAGCACGGTTTTCCGCCAATCAAGTTCCCGCTCGGATCGAAAGCGTAAATGACATCGACCAGCGTGTCGCTGAGCGAAGAGGTCTGTATAAAATTGACCGATATTGTTGCGCTTTCTCCGGCGGGAATTGTCATGGGGTTGGCCGGATCGACCGATTCACCATTCACGACCGCCATCAACGGACCGAAATCGACTTGATCGCTCTCGGTCACACGCTCGATGGTACTCGGCGCGTTCCCAACCGCGGAAAGCGTTAGTTCCCCAACCATGAAGTCACCCTTTGAAACACACGAATCGATAATCGTCGTATCGCTCGTGAATACTGTTTTCGGAAGGCCGCTCCGGCCTGTTAAGCTATCCGTTCGCCAACTGCGAACGTTCCCATTCAGCACCGATGGACTCGACCAATGGCCTTCTGTCGCGAGAAGAAGAATCGAATCGGAGAAAAAAGCAATACTGCACGGCACTTTCGAAGGGCCTGGCGGAAGCGTGATCGGAAGCGGAGTGACCCGTTTAAAATGAACGGTATCGTTCCACCAGACGCTATCGATCGAAATCGGACCCGGAGAAAAATTCCAGAGCGTCACCTCCTTGACATATCCGCCTTGCGGCGCAGGAACAAGTTCCAAAGGCCACTGCGCATCGCTCACAAGGAAATCGTTCGCACCGCCGGAGCCGGCAATCGCGGCCTCCTCGGTCACACATGCGTTCCCAAACTCAATCGTATCGAATACGATTGTGGGCTCGATCGACTTGAATTGAATTTGAATGAGTCTTCGGTGACCAGACGGCAATGGAGAAAGATCGGGCGGGCCACCGATGCTATCATGGAGCGAAAATCCAAGATTACCATTGAGGAGATGTAGATTTGCAAGCGGAAACGGAACGGAGCCTCGGTTATAGATTGTGTCGTAGGCGATCGAAACGGGGGTAGTATCGTGCTGAATGCCAACCGGCATGAGCGGCGGTTCAATCGTAGTGAGATAAGGCGTATAACGGCTGGTTACCGTTGTGCTGTTTCCCGCAGCATCGAAAATAGTTACACGAACGATACCGACCTTCGTTTGGTCGATCACCGACAAGCTATATCCTGTTGTATCGACATCCGTACCCTCGATGAGATCGGAATCGGCAACGTAAGTCATATTATAGATCGAATCGAGCCGGACCATCGCGATTCCACTTTGCGGCGTTATACGATCGGGAAGCATTCCCGAATCGCGAATGTGAATCCGCCGTTCGAAGCAGGTCCCGGATGTATCGACGAATGGTGCGATGGTATCGGCAGTGTTCGCGTTGCCTTCGAATTCTGCGGTTCCGTAAGCATAAGATTCATCGTAGCCATAACCGTAGACATAAACACTGGTGCCAGAATCTCCGCCAGAAATCGGATGAACTCCTGCCGAGATATTATTTATTGTAAAAATTTCCCATTCTCCATCGAGGCATTGCCCAGGATTTACGTTGACAGGGGCTCCATCAAAGTGGGTTTTTTCGTCATCGTGAACGTTTACGGTTATATTCGCATAGTTGTAATACACCCCACCAGCTGTCGGAGTTTGAGTCACAACGGTATTCAAAAACTGCTCCCGCGGCACGAGAAATCCTTCCGCTGGATCGCCGTTGCCATTCACGCCATCGGGATAAGAAGCGCTGTTCCTATACTCCATACAGAGAAAAGGCGCATCGGAAAAAAACTTATTGCCAATTTCTTCTTCCTCCCATACCGGCGCGTATTGCGTTGGAATAACCGCTTCCGTGTCGGTGCCATTGAGGCAGGTATGCCGCATAATAACTTGATTTGGCTTCGAGGAAATCAGCAAGTATAAAGCCTTATCATGCCCTGGCGGCGCTCCTTGCGGTTGATGAAAACTCGTTCCCATATACGTTTTGCCCCATGTTCGTAGGGGTGGAATCATTTCTTCGACATGATCGAAGTAATGAAATGTATCGGGTATATTTGTTTGACTGCATCCGCCGAAGACACCGATGGGGCGATCGGCATGAATTACAGTTCCCGTCACATCGAATCCGATTGGGCCTGTGATTTTCGTTGGAAGAAGCTGCATTACTTGACCGCGATTGAGGACGATCTGCGCAGAAACACCGGCATGGAACGCAATGCGATCGGTATCGGCGTTTCCAGTTTCCGTTCCGCTCGTACATTCGCGGCAATCGCAGGAAGGAATGATGGTAATGTGGGTACTGTCCTGATTCGCAACGATCGCGCACTCGGAAGGAAAATCATCAAGACCATTTGCGTCTTCGTAATAGAGCGATTGATAAGCCGCCACGACATAATCCTTTCCACATCCGATCGCCGGAATGATCGTGCAGCCATCGGTGGAATTGGGAACCGCATTCATCGTCGTAACGATAAGATCCGCATCGTTGGACCAGACATGAAAGGCTTTGTTTTCGACGATGCCGCTCGATTGGAGCTGCATTCGCTGCGGCAGCAAATAGGTCCCGACCGAATAAGCGCTAATCGAGAGCGAATCCCGTGTCGTTCCGTAAGCAATATAAGCTTCGGTATTGTTGGGCGAGGTGATATAAACGCGCATGGAGGCTCCACTCATCGAATCGATGCCCCAATCGTACGACATTTCGGCGAACCAGAAATCGCGTCCGTTCGAAAACGATTCATCGTGCAGCGTATGCGAGATAGTCGTCGCGATCTGCGCGTGTGCCGCAGGAATAAACGGCGTCCACGCGCTTGCCGAGAGCACAAGAGTGGCAGCAAGCGCGCGGACCGCCGCGATTGGATAAGGTTTGGTGTTATTCATAGCGAAACTTTAGTTACCGAATATCATTTTGCCGAACGTTGCGGCATGAGAAGTGGCG
>DASYAJ010000269.1:0-2171 GCA_036501405.1 Kapaibacterium sp. (SeqCode) | reverse complement strand
CTTATTCTTCTCCGCATGGGGCAGTAGCAACGCCAGAGCATAAGGTGCGGGCAGCGCGATGACCACCCCATCCGAAGGAGTCACCTCGCCACGCTGATTGCGAAGCTCGTAACGATTTTTCTCGATCACGATATCCGAGATGCGCGTGTGCGTGCGCACCGGGACATCTTTGACGAGCGCGTCGGCAAGAACTTTCATCCCACCTTCAAGGTAAGACCAGTTTGGCGTTTCGACTTCATGGGCCGTTTGAATCGATCGGCCGTCGAATCGAAAGACCGGCGCAGGAAATGGAAGCGCATGTTGCAGAACGCCCCGTTCGATTGCTACGGCACGCAGCAAGGCACGAGCGTCGGTTTCTAATTGATTCGAAGCGAGGGGTGAAAGGTCTATACGTTGCGCGCCAGAATCCATGGTCCGGTATCCGACATTGCGAGTAGACGAACGCCCGCCAAGGCTGCGGGACCATTCGAGGAGCGTGACGTCCTTGCCGGCACGATGGAGGAAATAGGCGGCAGAAAGACCGGAGAAGCCGCCGCCAATGATGGTAATCATAGAGTTATTCGATTGTTGATGCGTCCGAGTGTGAGAGAAGCGCCAGTGCTTCAGGAGCACGACTGGTGCTCCGCGAACGCGATGATCTAATGGAGTGTGAGTATTTAAGGGGCCTTGGCTCGAAACGACTATCACATCGCAACGGGCAAACGTGGGGAAGGCTTACGCATTCAAACGCGGGGAGCACCCCAATAGGCCTAACGTGAGCTAATGAACTTTTTTCGAGTGTGTTTTCTGGAAGATGGTATGACCGACGCCCTGAACGATCCTTTGTGCTATGCCGCGTCTGGCCAATCCCAGTCGACTACCGAGCAATTATCGAACCTGCCAAGAACTAGTTTTCAATGAATTACGGGCTATTCCTGCATCGCGTAATTCTGAACGATATTCAAACTATTACTATCTTATCCCATTCCCGGTCCGATCTCCTATTCATCGTAATCGGCACCGTTTTCTGTGGTGAGTTAGTTACCGTGCACGGGCGTTCCGGAATGGCGTCGCCCTTTCAAATGGGGCATCGCCTGCGAAAAAATACCGCAAAAACCACGATCTGTCGTACCAAAGGGAAAATTGATGTCTGAACCCCCATGCGCAAAATCGTGGACTTCGTTCGCAAAGGCACGTTATACAAATGTCATTCCGACAAAAGGAGTTCCGTCGAAAATATCTTTTTTATGATTCAATCGAATGTTTAACGAGCTTTTGCGTTAGAGTGCTCCAATGTTTTTTTCGGGGTTCAATCGGCGGGAGCGTTACACGATCGGAATCCTTTCCGCGATCGCCTTCCTGCTTCGTGTGCCACTCGCATTCCGGCCGGAACGAATGCTGACCCAGCTTCCCTACGGCGACGATGCGTATTACCTGTTTTCGATCGCTCGGAATATAGCGAGTGGTCACGGTATTACTATCGATGGAACGCATCTTACTAATGGTTTTCAACCGCTGATCCTCCTTTTTTATGTCCCAATTTTCTATCTCTGCGGTGCTGAAAGCTGGCTGGCTGTACGCTTAACCTTTATCGTTAACGGTCTCATTGCTGCACTCGCCGTCTGGATGATCGCTGCGACCGTTCGTACATTGGAGCGGCAACCGAAAACAATTGGGCTCACCGCACCGATGGTCGCGGCAGCCATTTGGACGGCCACATTTCAACTGCTCGTGCATACGACCAACGGCCTGGAAACAGGCCTCCTGTCGCTCGTACTGATGCTCGACATTCTCTTCTATGCAAAAATAAGAAAATCTGCGTTGGCGAAAAGACCTGTCTCCACATCCCAATGGATCTTATTTGGCTTCTTGCTTGGGTTTACAGTCCTTGCGCGCATCGATGCAGCGTTCCTTGTAGCCATTTTGGTTGCGCACACCGCGTGGGAACGGAAATTTCGTCCAGCCATTCTTATTGGCGTTGTTGCAGTGCTGGCTTCGCTTCCGTGGTGGTATTATAATCTCCATTACTTTGGAAACCTGATGCCCATCAGCGGTCAGGCAGAGCGAAGCTGGCCATTGTCACCGTTCGATACAATTGCAAGCTCCGTAAAAACGCTTTCTGAAATCGCGACACTGGTTTTTTATTTGCCTGGATCGTTGGGACCTACGATCCGTTCGATCTGGGCTATTCT
>DASYAJ010000268.1:0-10477 GCA_036501405.1 Kapaibacterium sp. (SeqCode) | reverse complement strand
TTTGATATTTATTCCGCTGCAATTCAGCCCTATGCTCCGATGCCGGTGACGGGGCTTACGGCCCGAGATACCATCGTGAATGGAAAGGTCGCTGTTCTGGTGTCCTGGAAGTATTCAGACGAGACAACGTTTGGATTTCCGCTCCCATTCGGATTTTCGTTCCAGATGCAGAAGCATGACACATCGATTTCCACCGAGGCTGGGAATGTTCTCCATTATCTCGATACCTTACCGCTATCGAAAAGCGAATATACCGTGATCGTTCATTCAGGAAGGTTCCAGAGCATTCCTGATTCCGTTTCACATTCCCCGAACCTTCGTGTCGCAGAAGAGGCAGAGAACAGTTCCATTCGCCTCTCAGAGAATCCCGCGATGGTCGGGAAAGACGAACGGCTTACCGTGGATTGTAACAGTGACTGCTCCGCAACGCTCACGTTTTACGATGCCCTTGGCCGCGAGATCGCGCCGGAAGTGCGCGATCCTGAAATTGCATCGCATCACGAGTTCCACTTTACGCTGCCGGACGCAGGAGTCCGATTCTACCGGCTGGAAGAAGTATTCGACAGCGAAGTCCGAGTGATAACGGGGAAAATAATTGTTGCAGGTCACTAATGCAAAAGTCTTTTCGATGATATTATATCTCTCCTCGTATCGTATTGGGAATGAATCTGTAAAACTAAAAGGAATGATTCCCGAAGGACTCAGTTTGGGATTTGTGCCGAATGCGTTAGACCATGTTGCTGGCGCGGCGTGGAACGAAAGCAATGCTAAGCATATCAAAGACCTGACAGACTTGGGAATAACGGTCGAGATGTTAGACCTTCGCGATTATTTCGGTCGGAAGAGTGAATTAATCCGAGAACTCGATCGGCTTGGTGGAATCTGGGTACGCGGCGGAAACACATTTGTGTTACGACATGCCATGCAGCTCAGTGGTTTGGATGAGATCCTGAAAGAAATGCGGAGACCGGAATTTTTGTACGGAGGTTTCAGCGCGGGAGGTTGTGTCCTTGGTCCTACGCTCAAATGCCTTCAGATCGTGGACGAGCCAAATGTGAATCCCTACAATTCCTCAGCTCCCATCTGGGAGGGCCTGTCCATTCTCGATTATACATTGCTCCCGCATTATCGGTCGGACCATCCGGAATCGGAAGCGATCGAGAAGGAAGTCGAGTACTGTCACGTCCACTCGATTCCTTTCAAAACACTGCGAGATGGCGAAGTGGTTATCACCGAGGCATAATCCGCAATTTAGCCCGCTTATTGAAGTCCCGGATCGATCTTTTCGATTTTCTTACGGAACCGTTCCTCGAAGATGGTATAGAGCGTCGGAACGAAAAAGAGGGTGAGCAGTGTCGAAAGCGAAAGTCCGCCGATAACGGCAATGGCCAGTGGAGCCTGCGTTTTTTCTCCGCCGAGGCCCATGGCCATCGGAATAAGACCAAGGACGGTCGCGATAGACGTCATAAGAATCGGTTTGAGCCGGGTGCGTCCGCCATCGATAACGGCGCGATGCAATTCTTCTCCTTTCATGCGTAAATGATTCGTGTAATCGACGAGCAAAATGCCATTCGAGACGACAATGCCGACCATAACAATAATTCCCTGGAACGACGTCACGGAAAGCGTGGTCCCGCTCAGAAAGAGTGCCCATAGTACGCCAACAATTCCGAAGGGAACTGTAAACATGATGATGAACGGGTCCACGAGCGATTGGAACTGCGAAGCCATCACGACATAGACCAGCAGAATGGCAAGTCCGAATGCAAGTGTAAGTCCTGTGAATGTCTGTTGCTGCTGTTCTACGTTTCCTCCCAACTTCACCTGGAACCCTTCCGGCAGCGAAATTTTATCGAGCTTTGCCTGAATATCCGAAGCGACGCTGCCGAGATCACGTCCGCTGACTTCGGCGGTCACATCGATAATGCGCTGCTGATATTTGCGGTCGATCTCCACGGGCGAGGACGATTGCTCGATGTCGGCGATCTCTCCAAGCAATACCTGCTGACCGGTGGGAGTCGTGAGCAATAATTTCTTCAGATCGTCTATCGAGCCGCGATAGGTCGAATCGAAGCGGACAAGAATATTGTACTGGTTGCCATTCACGGGATCGCTATAGAGAGAAGCGACATCGCCATCGATCGCTGCGCTGATCGTGTTCGAAATTTGGGCGACGCTGATGCCGAGAATGCCGGACTTTTGCCGGTCGATATTTATGCGAAGTTCCGGTAAATTATCCTCTCGTGAGGACTGGACATTGATCGTTCCAGGAACCGATTTGACGGCCGTAAGGACCTGATTCGCAAGCGCGGTCCCTTTATCGAGATCGAACCCTCGAATTTCAATATCGATCGGCGCAGCGGAACCGAAATTCAACAGAAATCGCAAAAAGCCACTCGCACTCACGATCACATTTGCTCCGAGATAATTACTGATCTTCGGGCGGACCGCCTCCATGATCTCAAAAACCGAACGGCTCCTTTGGTCCGGCGGCTTGAGCGAGACCTGAATATTTGCAGCGTGCTCACCCGTGTTGCGTCCGAAGCTCCCGGTTTTGGCAGCGGGAACTCCAATATCGGAGACCATGGCATTCAACTCCGGAACATTTTTCCGGATCAGTGCTTCAATAGCATTGACGGTCTTCGTTGTCTCTTCGATGCGCGTTCCGACGGGATCTTTTACGGTCACGGTAAAGACGCTCTCGTCCTGATCGGGAAAAAATTCCGTACCAATGAACTTGAAGAGGAACACCGATGCCACCGCAATCGCGAGAATACTGAAAATGATGGCTTTCCGGTGCCCGAGCGCCCATTCGAGCATGCGGGCATAGCCGTGGTCGAGGGCGTCGATCTTATCGTGGAAGAATACGCGCGTCCGATCCGAGAACCTGCGTGAATTGCGTTCCATGTGCTTTTCGGGCGGCAGGAACTTTAGGCAGAGCAGCGGCGTGATCGTTCGAGAAACGAAAAAGGATCCGAACAGCGCGACCGCGATTGTCAGCGTCAGCGGGATAAAGAGGAGCTTGGCAATGCCCGTGAGGAATACGACGGGAAGGAAAACGATCACCGTCGTGAGCGTCGAAACGAAGATCGGCGTCGCGACTTCTCCTGCGGCCGCGAGCGTTTGCTGTATCTTCGATTCACCTGGCTTGGGGTTATTGTAGTGCCGGCTGATGGCTTCGAGTTCCACGATCGAATCGTCCACCAACCTTCCTACGGCCAGCGCAAGGCCGCCAAAGGTCATGATGTTCAGCGTAATATTTCCGAACCGGAACATGATGAACGTGATGAGGATCGACATCGGGATTGCGACAATAATGATGATGGTTCCGCGGATATTTCGCAGAAAGATCATGATGATTGCCATGGCCAGGATGGAACCGATCAACGCTTCCCGCCCAAGACCATTGATCGTTTGGCGAATGTAGGTCGATTGATCGAAGGTCAGTGCGATATGCACATTCGGTGGAATTCCCGTTAGATGCGGAATCGCGTGGATAATATTATCGACGACATTTACCGTATTTGAATTGGCAAGTTTTTGTACACGAAGCACAAGCCCCGGTTTTCCATCGACACGAATGGTTTCGGTTTCTTCCTGGTAACTATCTTCGACGCGGGCAACATCGCGAATGCGGACGGGTACTCCGCCGGTATCTTCCAGAACAATATCGCCAATCGGCTGGACCACGTTGAATAAGCTTTCGGTCTTGAGAGAATAATCGAACACGCCGCTTTTCAGATCCCCCGATGGAACGATAAGATTCGAATTCTGAACGGCACTGATGACCTTCGTGATCGGAAGGCCAAGCGCCTGAATCCGGTCGCGGTCCAGCAGAATGTGAATTTCACGGATTTGGCCGCCCGTGACCTGCGCGGAGGCAACGCCATTCAAATGTTCGAGCTGCGGCTCGATCGTATTATAGGCGAGATCGTAGAGATCGCGCTGGTCCATTCCGGTTCCCGAAACAGCCAGCGTAATGACCGGAAGATTTGTAATATCGAACCGAAGCGAGATCGGCTGCTGCACGCCGGCCGGAAGCTGCGATTGAATTCTGTTCAATCGCTGAATGACATCGACCAGCCCGACATCGACATTCGCGCCCCAGTTAAAATTAATACGAATTTGCCCAATGCCTTCGCGCGTTTGCGATTGAATATAATTGACATCGTTCACGGAACTCACGCCTCGCTCTTCGATCGCCGTAACGGCCTGCTCCATGTCCATCGGGCTTGCGCCGTTCCAGAATGTGATCGTGGTCACGACCGGAATCGAAACATTCGGCAGCAAATCGATCGGCAATTGCGTCAGCGAAACGATTCCCAGCACGAGAATCGTAAAGCCGAAGAGGATCGTCGAGATCGGATATTTAAGAGCGAGGCGCGTTAACCACATGACGGGTGTCTATTAGCTGGATTAATCGGTATTGACGGAGGCGGATGAGAGGACCGAAGAAAGGGCTTTGGTGGTGTCGGAAGGATTTTTAACAACGTTGACTTTTTTATTTGCCTTCACGAATGTTTGTCCGACGATAATAACCTGTTCGGTCCCATCGAGTCCGGAACGAATTTCGAGGCGATTATTCTGTGTAATGCCCGTCTGCACCTCCTTGCGTATTGCTATACCGTTTTCGACGGCATAGACATACGTTCCCTCATTATCGCGCAGCACGGCTTCGGGCGGAATGGTGATGGCCTGGGGATTTTCGCCGAGGACTAAAGTCACTCTGGCGAATTCTCCGGGCTTAATGCTCTCATCGCGATTGGGAATCAAAATTTCGACCGGCATTGTTCGCGTGTTCGTCGTGACAGCTTGGGCCGCGCGGGAGATGACGGCTTGGTATTCGCGTCCTGGAATCACATCGACTGTTGCAAACGCGCGCTGGACACCGGGAAATTTTGCAACATCGCGGTCGAGCACATTCACATCGATGCGGACCGTATCGAGATCCATGATCGTAAAGATCGTGCTGTTTGCGTTCCCAACGATCGGATTTGACGTAACGACGGAACCGGGATCGAGCCACCGTTTCGTTACGATGCCATGAAAGGGCGCGCGAATCTTGCAATATTCGAGCAGGACTTTGTTGGCTTCGTAGGTCGCTTCGGTCGATTTCAGCGCGGCCACCGCATTATCCAGATCTTGTTGGGCCGCGAGATTCTTTTTGAACAACGACTCTTCACGCGTCTCCGTGACTTTGGCATTATAATAGGCTGCCTCGGACTGCATGGCCTGCTGATAGGCTTCGGATGTATCGACGAGTGCAATGAGCTGGTTTTCCCGAACGGTTTCGCCCATGTCCGTATAGAGCTTTTCGAGAAGGCCAGCGGTGCGGCTAAACACATTTGCCTGAAGCACTGGGATCACATCGCCGTCGTATTCGAGCTTGTAAATGATGTCCGTTCGTTCGGGCTGCGCGACGACAACGGGCGGGACCACCTGCTTTTTCGGCGGTGGCGGCTTTATCGTGACCAGCCGGACAACGATAAAAACAAGGACGAGCGCCGCAATGGCACCGATCACGATATTTCTGACATTCTTTTTCATTCCCGAGGCAAGAGTAAAGGAGAACCCAGTCTTTTATAAATTGACGAATTGCCGCGACGCCCGTATAGAGGGCACGCTGGTGATTTAAGAAGCCCTGAAACAACAGCAGCTATGGAAGAAAGTCCCGGAAATTGCGGGTATGAACAACATGTAATGCGCTGGCAGCTTTGGCTCCGCAGAGTTCCCTGAGTAGAAATTGAGTAGTAGAAGTTCGTACTTTTTGCAACCCGAAGAGGTTTTTAGCGGCATCGTTCACTTTTTTTTATTATCATGAGACACATCCTCGCATCGCTCGTATTTTTAACATTTTGGTACGGTGGGAAAAGTTATGGCCAATGGGTTGCCACGCCGATCCACGGAATTACAACTACCTTAGCGGTGACGCAAGCCAATACTCCATCGCCACTGCTTTTTGGTGGAACATGGGAAGGCGTATTCATTTCATCAAATGAGGGAATGACGTGGAACTCCGCCAGTACCGGGATGGCGGATCGAAACGTGGAGGACATTGTGAGTATCGGCACGAATTCTTCGACGCCGATTCTTTTTGCATCGACTGCTTATGTCGGCGATGGCATTTTTCGATCCACCGATAATGGCGCGCACTGTGCTGACGGCGAATACGGGCTTATCTGTGCTGAACTTCGACGCGATGATTGTGAGCGGAACCAAGCTTTATGCGGGTGGAACGGCGGGGGGCGTTTTTCTTTCGAGCGATAGCGGCGCAAGTTGGAACGAATTGAGCAATGCGATTGGTAACTATCTTACCGCGTTTTCTTTTGTATCGGCTGGCACGAGCGCCCCGCAGGAACTCTTTGCCGGAACGTATGGCGAAGGTATTTATCGGTCATCGCAAGACGGGTCGAGCTGGACGAAAATGAACAATGGACTGTCGAACCTGGAAATCGATGCACTTGCCGTGAGTGGCGTAAATACTTCTTCGTCGGTTATTTTCGCCGGTGGGCAAGGTTACAGTCTCACAAATGGATCATCGGTCAGCGGCGGCGTTTTTCGTTCTACTGACGATGGAGTGTCCTGGGTTTCGGTAACGAATGATCTTGCAAATACGGAAGTGGTTACGCTTTGTGTTGTCGATACAATCGGCCCTTCATCCCTTTTGCTTGCTGGAATGGTCGGTGGTGTTTTTCTTTCGACCGATAGCGGGGGAAGCTGGAAAGATGTCAGCGAAGGATTGCCTGAAAAAGCGTCGATGGGACAGTTCGCTGTGATCGGAACGAATATTTTTGTCGCAGGGGACACGTCCGATAATTTGGGGAATGTCGGAGGGAGTGTCTGGAAAAGATCAATTTTGGAAATGACGGGACAAAGCGGAGTATCGGAAGCTCAAATTCGTCCGGCTGGAATGCAGCTATATCCCAATCCCGCCGCGAGCACCCTCACCATCGAAGGCGCGGCTGGAACGATTACGATTTGCGATCCGCTGGGACGGAGCTACATCGGGCCGACCATCCTCCAACCCTCGCCTTGGAAAGGCGCGGAAGTTTCACTCGATGTTTCTTCGCTTCCAGCCGGCGTTTATTTCGTGAGCGATGGAACGAATAGATCGAAATTTGTGAAGGAATGACGACGGTGGTTTTCGTATGATTATGCATGATAATCGCATGATGCCGAATTTGGTGAATTGATGGGAAACGTTGCGGCTCCTGAACTGTTGTGAGACTTCTTAATTTATGATGATCCAGATTACCTTCCCGGATGGGACCGTAAAAGAATTTCCGCAGGGCGTGACCGGCATGGAGATCGCGCAGTCGATTTCACCGCGTCTGGCTGAGGCCGCGCTTGGTCTTTTTGTCAATGACGTGCCATTCGATCTTGCCACGCCAATTTTGAATGATGCTGCTGTGCGTATCGTGCAGTGGCGCGATGACGATGGCAAGAGCATTTTCTGGCATTCGTCGGCGCATTTGATGGCCGAGGCGATCGAGGGACTTTATCCGGGAACCCGGTTTGGGATCGGTCCGCCGATTGCGAATGGTTGGTACTACGATATGGAACTTCCATCGGGAATGAAGCTCACGCCGGACGATCTGCATAAGATCGAGACGAAAATGTACGAGCTTTCCGCGCGCGACGTACCCTATAAAAGAATTCCAAAAGCGTATGACGAAGCGATTGCCTATTTTAAAGAAAAAGGGGATTGGCTGAAGCTGGAACTTCTGGAAGGGCTTCGCGGTCAGCCGATTACGTTTTACGAGCAGGGGGATTTTCTCGATCTCTGCCGAGGCACGCATGTTCCTTCGACAGGCAAGATTAAATTCCCGAAGCTGCTTTCTATTGCCGGAGCCTATTGGCGTGGCGATGAAAAGCGACCAATGCTGACGCGTGTCTATGGCGTCAGCTTTCCGACGAAGAAGGAACTCGATGAGTTTGTTAAGCAGCGCGAAGAAGCAGAAAAGCGCGATCATCGAAAGATCGGGAAGGAATTAGAACTTTTTTACATCACGCCCAAAGTGGGGCTTGGGCTTGTGCTCTGGCTCCCGAATGGCGCGGCGATGCGGCAGACTTTAGAGACATTCCTAAAAAAAGTTCTGCGGAAAAACGGCTACGATCAAGTGATTTCTCCACATATTGGAAATCTGGAGTTGTACAAAACGAGCGGGCATTATCCTTATTACAAGGATAGCCAGTTCCCGCCGATCCAATTGGAAGATGGCGAATCGTATCTGCTGAAGCCGATGAATTGCCCGCATCATTTTACGATTTACAATTCGAAGCCGCGTTCGTATCGCGATCTGCCGGTGCGTTTGGCAGAGTTTGGGACGGTTTATCGCTATGAGCAATCGGGTGAACTGACCGGCATGAGCCGTGTGCGGGGCATGACGCAGGACGACGCGCATATCTTTGTCGCGCCGGAACAGCTCCGCGATGAACTCTGCAATGTCATCCGGCTCACGCAGCATGTGAGCGAAGTTGTGGGATTAAAAGGGTTCCGAGTTTCGCTTTCATTCCGAGATAAAAAGAACACGGCAAAATATGGCGGCACCGACGAGCAATGGGAGCGCGCCGAGCGCGATGTGCTCGAAGCGGCCAAAGCGATGAACCTCGAACATAAAATCGAAATCGGCGAGGCGGCGTTTTATGGACCGAAAATTGATTTCATGCTGAAGGACGCGATCGGCCGTGAATGGCAGTTGGGAACGGTTCAGGTCGATTATGTCATGCCGGAACGATTCGATCTCGAATATACCGGGGCCGATGGGCAGAAGCACCGTCCGGTCGTGATTCATCGGGCGCCATTTGGGACGTTCGAGCGGTTTTGCAGCTTGCTGATCGAGCATTACGCCGGGAATTTTCCTTCGTGGCTTGCGCCGGTGCAGGTCGTCGTGCTGCCGATTACCGACGTGCATGAGCCGTATGCGACCGAAGTGCTTGCCGAACTCGAAGCGCGCGGCATTCGATCGAAAATGGATGCCTCGAAAGATAAGGTCAATGCGCGCATTCGCGATCACGAACTGATGAAGGTGCCGGTCATGCTCGTCGTTGGCGAAAAGGAGCGCGAAGCGCGGTCGGTCGCTATTCGGCGGCATGGCAAAGGGAATGTTGGAACCGTTTCGCTGGAGGAGGCATTACGCACTCTCCAAGCAGAATGTGCAATACCGGAATAGGAGCCTGAACCTGGATTACGCGGACGATTTTAGGATCATTCTTACCATTACTATTTCGGGAGATTCTTTTACAGGCGATGACTTACAATATGATTGGATTGATTAATCCTAAATTCATCGGTAAATCATCCTCATTCGTCGCGCATGACCGATCATGCGCATCATCTTGTTTATAATTATTTGAATACAGTCGATCTCTTATCCTCCGCAGAGGAGGAAGTAACTCCCTTTTCGGACAATAGTCCAGACGCTGCTCCTTCGGAGCCGTCCACTTCTTCCGAGCCCTCCGCTGCTTCGGAATCCTCCGCACCTTCGGAGCCCTCCGCACCTTCGGAGCCAGCACAGGCGGCGCAGACGGTCGTCGGTGGGATGACGCTGAAAAAGCGTAGCGGCCCAGCGAAAGCTCCATCGACGGGTGCTCCGCGCCTTGCCGTTACTCGCAGTGCAGGTGCTCCGCGTCCAGTTGGTGGTCCTGTTCGTCCGGCTGGTGCGCCAATAGCAGGTGGCCCGAAGCCCTCCAAACGGATGGAGCGGTTTAGCCGCGTGCTTCCTTCGCGCGATCCCGGCGTTCGCATGAACGAGCAGATTCGCGTTACGGAAATCCGTGTCATTGGCGATGACGGCGAAATGATCGGCGTCATGTCGCCGAAAGCGGCGATTGAAATCGCGCGCGGCAAGCAAATGGACCTGATCGAGATCGTTCCCAACGCCAAGCCGCCCGTTTGCAAAATTATCGAATTTGGCAAATGGAAATACGAGCAGCAAAAGCGCGAAAAGCAAGCGAAAAAATCGTCGCACCAGCAGCTTGTCAAGGAAGTGCGGTTCCATCCGCGGACCGATACGCACGATTTTGAATTCAAAGTGCGCCATGCAAGGAATTTTATTGAAGAAGGCCACAAGGTCAAGGCGTATGTGCAGTTCAAGGGGCGCGAGGTGAACTATAAGCAATTCGGCGAAGAACTGCTCACCAATTTCAAGACGCGCATGGAGGACATTGCCAAAATCGATCAGGACGTTTCGATGATGGGGCGCATGATGTCCATCGTGCTCTCACCACAGAGCAAAAAGAAATCGGCCGCAGAAAAAGCGATAGAAAAGACGATTGAAAAAACAACCGAAAAGCTGCCCGACCTAAAACTGAAAAAAGGACCGAAGCCGGAAGCGCAAGGAACCGAGGACGAACCAGAGGCGGAAACGATTGCCAGTACGAACGCCGAGGAGTAAAGCTCTTATTCCTTCACAAACTTCGCCGACTGCGAACCATCCGTAATAAAATAAATTCCCGCCGGCAGCGAAGAGACATC
>DASYAJ010000267.1:0-5606 GCA_036501405.1 Kapaibacterium sp. (SeqCode) | reverse complement strand
TCCGATGAAGATTTATTAAAAAAAGTGAAAAAACGCTGTTACCTTTGGGATATTTCGCGGTCTTCATAGTAGTGAAATGGAAACTTGTCGTTTTCCGAAAGACAGTTTTCAAGGACACGGGCTTCTAATGTATTATATTTGTATTAGATTTCAATGTTCGAACGAGGAGACCATTGCGAAATTGGCGTTTTTACCTCGCTTGCTTTCTGGTAAGCTCACAATCGCCTCGTTTTTCGAATATTATTTCAAAAAGTTTCACAGCGTTTTGAGAACGGCATTTTCGGATGCAGTTCCCGGAACGCGGAACGTCTTCCGCCTTAGTACGGAGCCTCAGCAATGAGGTTCTCAGCACGGAGAAAGAAGACACCACGCATGGGCAGCCATGCGCTTATTCATGCATCGTTCACAATTAACTAACTAACTACCAAACGAAGATGAGACGTGTTTACTATTTAGCGTTGATCGTTTGTGCTGCTCTCGTAGCGCACACGTTTAGCGCGAGAGCACAATCCTCCAATCGCCGGGCCGTACCGAGCTCCTTATCGACGGGTTATTTCGTCGTCGATTCGGACGATAATTCGCCAGCTCCGTGGCGTCCGACGGTTTTCTTTCTCGACACGAACTACTTGCCAACGCAATGGAATCGTGTCTTTACGGGCCCGCAGCAAAACGCTCCGGCGAATCATTACTTTTTCGATCCGACCCATTTAAATCAGCCCTCGCTGATGGATACGGTAGTTAATTGCCTGGCAGGACCGTTCTACATGGGGCTCAGCCACCATTGGAATTTTTACAACGGCAATTACGACAGCGTCTATATTTCTTCGAACGGCTTTATCGGCTTCAAGAACTATGCATACGCCACAACCGGCTCGCCGGCCCCTTATACGCGTCCTAACAACGTGAATATGCAGACTAACTATTCGAATGCGCCGAACGCGATCATCGCCGCTATGTGGTGCGATCTCGATCTTCGCCATGGCGGCGCTGGCGACACCTCGAAAGTGTATTATCGCACCTCGACCTCGGCCGATACGTTCTTCGTGAATTATTACAACTTCAACCTGCATCCTGGCGGTACAGTCAATAAGTTGCCATTTCCATTCGCATGGTCAAGCCCTGGCGCGGGTGAACTCTTCTGCAAGAAGTTCCAGATCGTGCTATCCAATACGGATTCCAGCATCCAAATCAATTATGGTGGATTTTTGGGCGGTGTGAATGGCTTCCCGTCGCTCCTGGCTTATCAAGCCTTCGAAGATAATGCTTCGATCGGCGTTGTCAACGAATCGAGCACGCAGGGAACAGGCGTCCTCTACGGTCCTTCTGCGCCGAATAACTGGCTCCTTCAGAACAATCTTTGCAAAGGTTCTGTCTGCGACCCGTGGAATCAGACACGCCAATGGTCAATCAAGTTCAAGCGCTGGCATGACAAAGTCGCGGCGGTGGCGGTTGATTTCCCGACCCGCAATTACGAGATTTGCCTTGGCAGTGCGGTGACGCCGCAGGCAAAATTCAAGAATGTCGATTCGGTCACGAACACATTCAAGGCGCGTTTTGCTATTCGTAATGCTGTAACGGGCATTGCAGTCTATAGCCGCGTCGTATCGATCGTGGCGCTTGCCCCTGGCGCTACCAAAGATACAACGTTCGCTCCCTATACGACAAACCCGAACGTGATCAGCGAACTCGGGACCTTCAACGCATGCGCGATTGCGACAACGTTCGATACATCCGACGTGAACATTGGCGATCAATGGCCATTTGACGATACCATTTGCACATCGATCTACGGTGTTCGTCGGAATGCGGTGCCATTCTTCGATCCTTCGGATAATTATAACAAGACCTCGACAGCCGATATTCCAGACCAGACCCAATGGGTATCCATTGGGGCATCGGTCGTCGATGGAGAATTCACGACGTGGGACCCGCCGCCGCCACGCCATCCATCGGGACCTGTCGGACCGGACAACTATACCTCACCGGTCATCCTTATGGACAATGCCGATATTACGGGTAATACGTATAGTTCGTCGACTCGCGGCGATACGCTCGTAAGCTTCCCACTGAATTTGCAGGGCAAAACGCATGCGAATTTGTCGTTCGATTTTCAGCGAGCCGGTAAATTCGTAAACACGTTCTTTACCTGGCCGTGGGACGCAAGTTCCATGTATGGACCGGAGTGGACGATCCTCAATGTCAACAATGGCACCGTATTGCGCAAAGGCGATTCCATGTTGCTCGAATTCAAAGCGCCCTCGCAGCCGGGATGTAATCCCGCTCCTTCTTCCTGGACGGAGATCGCCGCGATCGATGGCGGGTTTGACTTCGAATTCAAGAAGTTCTTCATGACGCTCAATACGCAGGGCACTAGCACGATTAATATCGATGGCATATCCCCGACGACGGTGCACCTTCCTAATTACTTCACGGCCGATTTCCGTTTTCGGTTGCGCTTGAAGTCGAAATATGACGCTGGGACGCCTCCGCCAACGGATGATAACGATCCATGGTATATCGATAATCCGACGGTCATCGTACCGCTCAAGCCGGAAATCGAAGTGATGTGGGTACGTGTCGTCGATCCGTACACGAAGATTCCAGCATCGGAAGCGATTTCGTTGCCGGTCTATGTCAAGATCGCGAACCTTTCGAGCAATGTTCAGATCGCATTCCCGATCCGTGTTCAGATTCTCGATCAAAATTCTAACACGGTCTATTGGCAGGCCGTGGTCGTTAACTCGCTGGCTCAGGGTAACGATACGATCATTCGTATGCCGAATTGGGATGCTCAGGATGCTGCGACGCAGGGAGGAGCTCTTGAGTTTACGGTCAACGCATGGTTAGACCAGTCCAACATTTCATCGCCGACATCGATCTTGGGAACCTATACCAATTTCTATCTCAATATCGAGAATCCTCAGCAGTCCAATGGCGGCGTGCAGGAATTCGCTTATGACGTCAGTGGACTCGATCCGGCTTCCGCGAACGACTGGCCGGCGCTTGTCGGGCTCGAAGGTGCAGGTATTGGCTTCAATAGCAATTCCAGCGGAAGCTTCGCCATGAAGTTCGTTGTATCCACGCAAGATACGTTCTATGGAATTCGGACCGTCTTCGGCGGAGCGAACCAGGGTCCGGATGCGATCCGACTTTCGCTTCTCGAAGGAGGCCCTGGACAATGCACTCCGAATGACACCGTCCAGGAGGAAGGTGTCCAGTCTACCTTCAGAGCGACGCGCGGTCCTGATTTCGATCAGTTCTCGACCTATTACTTCCCGAAACCGATTGTGCTCTTTAGCAGTGGGGCGACGAAGGGAGTCTATTGGGTCGGCGTGAGCCAGCTCGAGCCGTTAAACATGGCACTCGGAACCGATCGCTATCGTGGCGGCGCATTGATTCGCAAATGGGATCCGACGGGCGTTGCTCCGGTGCTGGAAACGGCATTCGACGATCCGTACGGAACACAATTCAGCCACACCGATAACAACGGTGATATTAGTTGTGCATGGGCGGTAGAAGCACCTGCCGGGTACAATGCATGGTCGCCGTGGACTCCATCGAGTGGCTGGTGGCCGACGAACAATTGCGGTTGCCCAGCGCAATTGCCTTTGGCATACTTAACGGTTGGCGGAATTTCAGGCATTTACTATGCAGCGGGAAGTTATACCCCGGTGATCCGCGCGATGGTGAGCCAGCAGGGAATGCTTCCGGTGCAGTTCGTCTATCTCAATGCCGAACAGGAGAAGATCAATGGCAAACCCGCCGGCGCGACACTCCTGACATGGGGAACAGCCAGCGAGCAGAACAACTCCGGCTTTAACGTGCAACGGAAGATCACCAATTCGGACGATATGTTCGAGAACATTGGATTCGTACCCTCGACCGAACACAATTCTTCGACCGAAACGGGATATGGATACACCGATCAGAACGTTCGTCCGGGAAGCTATACTTACCGCTTGATCCAGACCGATCTCAACGGTGTGGAGCATGTCTCGAACGAAGTTCAGGTGATTATTGACGCCCCGAAGAACTTCTCGCTCGAGCAAAACTACCCCAATCCGTTTACTGCAGGTTCGGGAAGTTCGACGACCTTCAACTTTACAGTTCCGGTATCGGCACCCGCTTCGCTCATCATCTACAATGAGCTTGGCCAGGTTGTCAAAACGCTCTTCAACAGTTCGCTCGACCAAGGATCGCATTCGATCCGCTGGGATGGCACCGACGAACAGGGCGGCGAGATTGTTGCCGGTTCTTACATCTGCACCCTCATTTCCGGAGAGAATACCTCTTCCGTGAAAGTGACCGTGACGAAGTAATTCGAACGTCAGTTTAATAAAAAAGCCCTCGCAATATGCGAGGGCTTTTTTATTTCCGAGAATTCTAAACGATGCAGGGATTAATGGTTGGGAACTTACGCGGAACCGATGATGCCGCGTTTCGAGGAACCAATGAACTGAATGATCTCCTGTACTTCGGGAAGGACCGCATCGGGGGTATCCATAATCGCTTTGACAGCATCCGAGACGTTTTGTCCCGAATTATAGAGTGTGAAATAAACGGACTTGATCGCTTGAATGGTATCGGCCGTAACACCGCGGCGCTGAAGTCCGATACGGTTGATCCCGCTGAACTTCGCATCGCCGCCGCCCACAAGCGAATAGGGCGGAACATCTTTCCGGACTTCCGCTCCGCCGCCCACCATCGAAAGCATTCCAATCATGCAAAATTGGTGTACAAGGCATCCGCCGCCGATCGTTACCCACTTATCGATGCCGACGTGTCCGGCAAGCTGTGTCGCATTCGACATGATGACGCCTTCGCCGATGGCACAGTCATGCGCCACATGCGAGTAGGCCATGATGAGGCATCCAGCGCCGATGCGCGTCACTCCATCCTTCGTTCCAGCATTCGTATCGGCGTCATGTAGTGTTCCGCGATGCAGCGTGGCAAATTCGCGGATCGTGCAATCGCTCCCAAGTTCTACGTAGGTCTTCTCGGTTCCCTTGAATTTCAGGTCCTGCGGTACGTTCGAAACGACGGCAGCATGGTGCACCTGGCATCGCTCGCCAATGCGCGCTCCGGTACCGACGAATGCATGATGATGAATATGCGAACCTCGACCGATATGCACATCGCCTTCAACAATCGCATAGGCACCGATCTCGACCTCATCGGCAAGTTCAGCTCGCGGGTCGACAATGGCAGTTGGATGAATCGTAATGGACATTCCTTGACAATTCTAAATGAGAGAGAAAATTATTTTCCGGGTTCCCGTTCGATAATGGCAGCCATAAATTCCGCTTCGGCGACGAGCTGTCCTTCGACTTTTGCCTCGCCTGCCATGGAAAACGTTTTGCCACGTTTGCGTGTCATCCGAAGTTCGAATATCAGTTGATCGCCCGGTGTGACAGGCTTCCGGAACTTTGCATTGTCGATCGCCATGAAGAAGATGAGCTTCCCATCCGGATTATCGACCGAGTTCAGCAATAGCATTCCGCCGGTTTGAGCCATTGCTTCGAGCAGAAGCACACCGGGCATCACAGGACGGCCTGGAAAATGGCCGGTGAAGAATGGCTCGTTATAGGTCACGTTCTTCAGTCCGG
>DASYAJ010000266.1:0-6479 GCA_036501405.1 Kapaibacterium sp. (SeqCode) | reverse complement strand
AATCTTCTTCGACAAATCTCCGTTCGCTACGGCGGTCGTGACATTTGCGATATTACGGACCTGCGCCGTGAGGTTCGAAGCCATGAAGTTTACATTGTCCGTCAAGTCTTTCCACGTTCCCGAAACGCCTTTTACCTGTGCCTGACCGCCGAGTTTTCCTTCGGTTCCTACTTCACGGGCCACGCGGGTTACTTCGGCTGCGAAAGAGGAAAGCTGATCGACCATCGTGTTGATCGTATTTTTCAGCTCCAGGATTTCGCCTTTTACATCGACCGTAATCTTCTTCGAAAGATCGCCATTTGCTACGGCCGTTGTTACTTCGGCGATGTTACGGACCTGGCCGGTGAGGTTCGAGGCCATGAAGTTTACATTGTCTGTCAGGTCTTTCCATGTGCCGGATACGCCTTTGACAACCGCTTGGCCGCCCAATTTTCCTTCCGTTCCTACCTCACGGGCCACACGGGTTACTTCCGATGCGAAGGACGATAGCTGCTCGACCATCGTATTGACGACCTTTCCCGTTCTGAGGAATTCGCCTTTAAGCGGACGGCCATCGATTTCGAGCGACATCGTTTGCGAGAGATCGCCTTTCGCTACGCCGCCGATGACGCGCGCTACTTCGGTCAGCGGCTGCGCAAGATCGGTGATGAGGGTATTGACACCCTCGATGGCGATGCTCCATGCACCGGTGGCATTCGCCAAGGCTGCGCGCTGCGTGATTTTTCCCTCCTTACCCACGGCGGAACTCGTCCGCTCCAGTTCCCGGACCAGGCCCTGGTTCATCTCGATAATTTCGTTCAGCTCCTGCGCAATTCGGTACGTGAGCGGCTCGCTGATGGCAAGTGTTTCATCGACATGGAAGCGTGCTCTAAAATCGCCTTTTCGCACGGCAACCAGTGTGTTCAGCAGCAGCCGAGAACTTTCAGCGCCGAGCTGGTCGCCGCTGCGCATCGAACGGCCTGAATGGCCATTGCTACTGGGATTGATGCCGGTGGCTAGCGCATCGAACGGTCTGAGCGTCGGGTTCATCGGGCCATTAGCGCCGGTATGGATTTCCCCGAGCGCGGTCTTGTTCGGAACGGACGCTCGCATCGTCGCACTGCCAGAGCGAAGCGCCTTGGATGTATTCTTCGTTTTCATGGAGTTAAAAAAAGCTATAGTTCAGACTAAAAATTTTCAGACTAAAAATCGGTTCGACATTTCGGAAGTCGGGCAGGAACCCTGTAGAACGTGGGATCCTCTAAAAAACATGTGGCTGAGGACCATCATGGATATTCGTAAGAATGCTAGACGCTTCACCATAATGATACGGACGAGTTGCGACTCAAATTCTATACCAGCCGGAAATAATGGATTTAAATAAAAGAATGCGGCTCGTCCGTTCTGATTAGTGATAATCCTTCTGCGAGATTATTCCATACTTCATATCAAAATGGAGTGCCATTTCAAGTTGAAGTTTTCGATAACTCCAATTTTATCGCGTAGATATTCTCTAAAAAATAGGCGCTTGTTTTGCATGCACGTTTTCATGAAAAAGCGGCTGCGTTCGTTCATACGCCGGAAACACTTAAGAAGCTAAGGCATATCATGAGATCGTTCTCCCCGTGTCGTCTGCAAATTGCGATAACGAGTTCACCCTCGATTGCTTCGCGCAGTCGTCCGGGAATTATTATCCTCGCCTTTCAACAAACGGAACCGTGAAGACGGTGAACTGACGATCAAACATTGACTGCGACTGGACTGAGATGTATGGGATGATTATGAGATGTTTTTGGGATATTGCTATCCCAAACATCCTTTTTTAATCCCATACATCTCAGTCCAGTCACCCCCTATTTCTGCGCCTTCCAGATCACGATCACGGCACCCAGAAAAAATAAAATGTTCGCAAGCCACGCCGTCAGAATGGGCGAGGCTTCGCCCGTATAGCCAAAGGCCTGGAAGACTTTCGAAAAACTGAGATAGACAAAAGCGATTGCAATGGCAATAGAAAATTCGAAGCTCAGTCCGCTCCGCTTTTTGCGCGAGGCGAAGGGCACGCCGAAGAGCACCACAATCAGCGACGAAAACGCCAGCGCGTATTTGCCCTGATAATCGACTTCGTCCTGCGCGGTGTCCTGTCCCGATTTTTTCTGGAGCGCGATCCGTTCGGCAAGCTGCGGATTCGTCATCTCTTCCATTTTGAGCTGGCGGTCCTTTAGTTCCGTCGGCGTGAAGCTGAATGGGAAATAGCTTTCGGCGGGCGTCAGCCGGCGAATGACTTCTGCGCTGGTATCGCTTGGGAACCTTCGTTCGACGGCGTCGACCAAATGCCAGGTGCGCTTTGCGGTGTCCCATGTCATCAGCGATGCATCGGTGCGAGCGATCATGCGATCGACGTTTTGGGGATCGAAATCGGCGACGGTAATTTTCGTTCCACGTTTTTGGCTCCAGGAATACTCGGCCATCGAGAGAATCCGCGTCGGACTGACTTGGAGATAGAGATCGATTTCCTGATTGGCAAGAATATCTTCATGTACATCGTCGCGAATAATTTCTTCGACGCGCTGGTTCGCTTTCGGAAGCACCCAGCCGTCGAAATAAACCGCGCCCATGCAAAGGATGAGCGAAGAAAGCACGAACGGCGCCATCAGCCGGTAGAGCGAAATGCCGCCGGAACGCATCGCGATAATTTCGCTCGACATGGACATCCTTCCCGTTGCGAAAAGCGATCCTAAGAGCAAACAGACCGGCAAAATCAGCGCGATAATTTGCGGCGTAAAGTTAATATAGTATTCGAGGACGATGTGAAAGGGAACATGATGATCGAGAAACTTATCGAGCTTCTCCATAATATCGACCGCGATATAAATAATGATGAACGCGCCCATCGATACGAGCGAAGCCGTAAAGAACTGGCGGAGAATGTAGCGGTCGAGGAGCTTAAACACTATTTAATTGTCTTTCCGAGCCAAGCGATTCCTGCGAATTTTCTCGTTCGGATCAGTCCCATGAAATAAAAAAGTTGCTTTCTTCGTTTCCTCATTTTATCGAATCGCATTCTACATTCTCGTCCGATTGGACATTCGACCGCTCGTTCGACCGCTCCGGCGCGTACCAGATGGAACGCGACGAAGCGCTCGCTCGCGAACGGATTACGAATTCGAAGCTTCCGAGCGTGCTTCGGCTTTACTCCTGGCAGCCGCCGGCGGTTTCCATCGGCTATCAGCAAAAGATCGAGACGATCGATTCGAATGCTTGCAACGAGCGTGGCATCGACATCGTGCGCCGCCCGACAGGTGGCCGCGCCGTTCTGCATTACAATGAGCTGACCTACGCTGTCATCACCCGCGCGCATCCTGCCGATGGTCTCTACGCGGTTCACAATAGAATTGTAACCGCTTTAGTCGAGTCGATACAGTCCATGTCGTCCAGTTCGTCCACAGATAAATCTGCGCTCACGGTCACTCCACATGCTGGCACCGAAAAAACGGCGCTGCCCGTCGCCTGTTTTGCCAGTGTGGCCAGGCACGAAGTAAGCTGGAACGGAAAAAAAGTGATCGGTTCCGCGCAACGGCGTTTCGGCGATGTGGTGCTGCAACATGGTTCCATTCTGCTGACCGAGGACCACCTGTTGCTCCCGGAACTTCTTGCACTCGCGCCCGAAGAAAAATCGCGGATGCAAAACCTTCTGGAACGCGAAACGGCTACGCTGGCCGAGGTCTTCGGACGGACCATTTCTATTCTGGAATGCGCCGAAGCCATTCGCACCCATTTTCGGATGCCAGAAATGACACTAAGAGCGCCCGATCCTCTGTTATCGATAACGTGAATCGCCGCATACTGTTTGCCTTGTTCCTGCTTTTTACGTTGGCCTGCCGGGAAGTTTATCCGGTCAAGGACCTTCACCCATCGGGCGCGCCCGATATTTCCCGGCTCATTCTTAAAAATGGGCATGTCGTCAAGTTCAACACCGATTTCGGATGGTATAATCGGAGAGCTGGAACCATTGAAGGAATGACCGATAGTAACACGCACGTCGAATATCATCTCCTGGAGGTGAACCGTGTCGAGACTGTTCGCGGGTATTCGATCTTCCCGGCGATTATCGTGGGTGGAATGATTCTGGGCGTTGGAATCTGGCTTGTGGAAAAATTATTGACGCTGTTCTAGCATTCGCGGCACAGACTTTGCCGCTCTCGAATCCGCCGCAAAGGAGAGCAGCCGAAGCTCGGCTGTTTCCGAAAGCGGACAGACCGAACGGACAAACTGAACGGACAGTCCGAACGGACGAGTTCGAAACGACGATTTCATTTCAATAGATTATGCAAACGACCTCCATTCATCCTCTTTTAGCACAGAAAAAAGACAAGGACTTTATCTCCATCCTCGTAATCCTTGCAGCATTGTGGGGCGTATTATGGGTTACCGGATGCGCCAAAAAGACCGATACCGGCATGACGGATAGTACCTCCACTACCACCGCGACGACATCGACACCCGCGACGACGGCGACAACGACCGGCACAACCGCCTCGATGTCCGACGCGAATATCATTGCCGCGCTTTCCGAAGGAGATTCGGCCGAGATTACCGAAGCGAAGCTCGCTATGGCAAAATCGAAGAATCCGCAGGTCAAGGCGTTTGCCCAGATGATGATTACGGACCACACAAAAATGAAAAACGACAAGGCGAATCTTGCCAAACAACTCAACATTACGCCGCAGCCGCCGGCCAACGATCAAACGCCTTCGCAGATGACTTCGGAACTGAGCGCGCTCAACTCCGCAAGCTCCTCACGCGCCTTCGACAGCATTTATGTCAACGATGCCGTCGTTGACCATCAGAAGGATCTCTCGGAAGCCACGCAAATGCAATCGCAGGCGTCCGCGCCGCAGCTTAAAACGGCGATTGGGCAGGCGCTGCCGGTCATCCAAAAGCACCTCGACCATGCACAAATGATGCAGAAAAAAATGGAAGGTTCTTCGATGGCGATGGGCAAACAAGCCCGTTAAATGCTCCGAGTAATGGTCGCCAACTCCGGGCGACCATTAAGCAGACGGGAAAAGCAGGCGGGGAAAAATTTATCCTTTAGGAGAAGCGGAGTAATAATCGAGGCACTTTTGTTGTCTTTATTATTACATCCTCCATCTGGCCTGCTCTAATCATGACCTTTCGAACCTTTTCTCGGACAATTAAACTCGGTTTCGTTCTTAAACTCGGTTTCGTTTTCGTGCCGCTCCTTATTGTGGGCGGCTATGCTATTCATGAGGCTGCAGCCGAACCAGCTGGCATTGGTGGTCAAGCGAAAATCGGCTGTGGTGGAGACGGATGCCATGGCGCCCAATCCTCGCAGACGGTTGTCAAAATCTGGAGCGATTCTTCTGTCATTCTTGCGGGACAGCCTTACACTTTTCATATCTCGGTTGCGAGTACGAATTCAAAAGCATTCGGTGCAGGGTGCGATCTGACTCCGGATGTTGGGCAGGTCAATCCGCTTCCCAAGGATCAATTAGGCCACCCGACTTATCCTCCTAGTATTAAGGGATTTCCGAATGACCTGAGTCATACCACCCCCCAAATTTTTAAGAACGACAGTGCAGAATGGAAATTCCAATACGTTGCTCCGGCAACCGGCGGCGTAGCCCATATTTTTGCTGCGGGTAACGCTGTAAATTCCAATGGCAATGCCGATGATGGAGATCATTGGAATCTCACGGTCGACACATTCAATATTGTTACTTCTGCGGTTACTCCTGTTCCGGTTTCTTCACCGAGTATTTCGCTTTTTCCCAATCCTTCGAAAGGAACGATAACGCTTTCGGACGATGCGCTTTCCGGCGTGGCCGATGTAACGGTCACCGATGCGGCGGGCCGTAGTGTGCTTCGTGAGACGGTTGTAACGGGTGAGGAAACACCGCTCGATGTTTCGGGCTTGCCAAAGGGGAGCTATTTCCTGACCGTCCGGCCACAACATGGCGACGCGATTATGAAGAGCTTCGTGATTGCGAAATAAAATTTCGTCTCCGATATTGGCGTATTTTTGCATCGATGGCAACAGTACCCTACAAACCGAAAGCATATCATACCGTCACTCCGTATGTGATGGTGCGTGGTGTCGAACAACTGATCGAATTCACGCAAAAGGCATTTGATGCCACGCTGCTTCATAAAACAAAAGACGAGAGCGACCGCGTGTTTCATGCGGAGATTATCATCGGCGATTCGCCCATGATGCTTTCGGAGGGCCGTGCGCCCGAGTGGCCTTCGCAAGCCGCTTCGTTCTACCTTTACGTTCCCGATTGCGATCTGCTCTACAAACAAGCCATGGCAGCCGGAGCGACGAGTATCATGGAACCTGCCGACCAATTCTATGGCGATCGTCATGGCGGCGTGAAAGACGCGAGCGGGAACTCCTGGTGGCTTGCGACGCATATCGAAGACGTTTCCGAAGAAGAAATCGAGCGAAGAATGAGAGAGCGAGCAAAACCAACCGCGTA
>DASYAJ010000265.1:0-9625 GCA_036501405.1 Kapaibacterium sp. (SeqCode) | reverse complement strand
CTCTTGAAGCTTTTTTGAACGTCTTCGCATCGTCTGTTCGTTTCAATTTAGATGGTTCTCACTATTATCAAATCTCTGGCGTTAGGCGTCTGGCTTGGTGCATTGCTGATGCTCGGCTATGCGGTCGCAGGCCCAATTTTTCAGCACTCGCCCTCGAAAACGTTGGCGGGAACGATAAACGGAATTATTTTGGGACGAATGAACGCCATCGAGTGGGTCTGCGCGGTGCTTGCTTTGGTCGCATCGATCCTTTCGCTTCTGCTGCATTGGCAATCCAGCCACCGCACTCTTCAAATTGTGGAAACGGTAACGATCCTTATTGCCGCCATAATACTATGGATGTATTCCATCTCGATCACGAACCGCATGGACACGCTTCGCGCTACGATCGGCGACTTCGACCATCCACAAACCACATCCACCACGCTCGAGGCCAAACAGGAATTCGATACGCTCCACCATCGCTACACCGCACTCGTGAGCGTGAATATGCTGCTCATTCTATCGGGCTTTACGCTTTCGATTTTGAATGGCCGAGAATGATTTTCGTTCCCATTTGGGGACAAGCGAAAGCATGTCCCACTCTATGCGATCAATATCCCGGAAATTCCTCGAAGCGAATGGTATCCTCATCGACTTTCGCTTCGGCGAGCATCTTCCGCATTGCTGCGACGAATCCGGGAGGGCCGGCAAGATAGAAGATGGCATTCGAATGGTCCGGAATTGCACGATTAATCATTCCGCTATCGATAAAGCCGCGCTCGCCATTCCATGCAGCCGAGGATTTATCCATGCTCGTCATTGTGGGAATGAAATGCACATTGGCGCTTTCCTGCGCGAATGACTTCAGTTCCTCTTGAAACGGCGCGTCTTCGGGTGTATTATTCGAATGGAAGAGATAGATCGGATGCTCGAGCTTATGATGAATGGCATTCTTGGTGATGCTCATAAACGGAGTGATCCCAATCCCCCCGGCAATAAAAATGGCTGACTTCTTTGCGTTTTTATGCAATGTAAAGGAGCCGTAAGGCCCATCCCATTTCAGCTCTGTTCCCACCGGCGCGCTCTTAATCGTTCGCTTGAATGCGGTATTACGCATTCGTGTGGCGAACATTAGTTCCGGCTCGTGCGGCGCGCTGACGAGCGAGAACGTCCGCACTGGGCCTTCGTCGTCCATCTCTTTCGGATCGATGAGATAGAGGTCAATTGTCTGTCCCGCTTCGTAGTGGAAGCCATCCGGCCGAGAAAGATGAAATGCGCGCGTTCCTGCAGCAATATCTTCGCTGCCCAGGATTTTTAGTGTTTGATCTGCCATAGGTGTGCAAAATTACGGACGAATAAGCGACCGTAGTTCTAAGACACATTTTTCGATGCCGGAAATTATTACGGAAGCAATTCGGGAAAGTCCTTTCGGAATTTTTCTACTTCGGGTTTCGTGACCGATGCAATGTAAGGTTGATCGGGATGGTTACGGAAATAGCGCAGATGGTAATCTTCCGCGCGATAAAATTTCTTGAATGGTGCTACTTCGGTGACGATGGGAGCCGGATAGCGTCCCGAAATTTGCTTGATATAAGATTCTGCCGCTTCCCGTTGCGCTTCGTTGCGATAGAAAATCGCTGAACGATATTGCGGGCCTTCGTCGGGTCCTTGCTGATCGGGGGTGGTCGGATCGTGCTCTGCGAAAAATACTTCGAGCAGCTTTTCGTAACTAATCTGCGCAGGATCGAAGGCAACATCGACCGATTCCGCATAGCGCGTCGTGCCGCTGCCGACGAGATCGTAGGAAGGATCGGCTTCCGTACCTCCGCAATATCCCGGCAGCGCGTTTTTCACGCCCTTGATCTCCAGAAATATCTCTTCCGAATGCCAAAAACATCCCATGGAGAACGTCGCGTATTGCAGGTTCGCGTCCGTATCGCTGACGGTAATCGGTGGAATTGTCTCCTTTTTCGAAGAGCCATTGCAGGCGATGACGGCCACGAGCGTAACCGTTAGTAGGATCGTCGAAAATAGGATGTGTTTTCTCTTCATGAGAAGGTTTGACGGAGCGCTATTCGCCGGGTTTCACACTAAACGAGTGTTCGTCTGAACGCATTCTTCCTATTCGTGTTCTAAGCACATTCTCTAAGGCTCGTGGGCACAAAAACCAATCATTGCGTCGGTATTATTCTCGCCGGAGGTTCGGGTTCGCGGCTGCATCCGTGCACGACCGTGACGAATAAGCATTTGCTTCCGATCGGCGAAATGCCGATGATTTTCTATCCGATCCAAAAGCTCGTAGCGGCTGGCGTCGAAGATATTTTGATCGTGACGGGAACGGAACACATGGGCGATTTCATCGAGCTGTTAGGTTCGGGAAAGCAATTTCGCTGCGCGTTGACCTATCGTGTGCAGGATGAGGCCGGCGGCATCGCGCAGGCGCTTGCACTCGCGGAACGGTTCACGAATGGGCAACCCATGTGCGTCATGCTCGGGGATAACATCTTCGAAGATTCCATTACTCCGATGATGGAACAGTTCCTTGCGAACGCGAACGACGCACAGATTTTGCTTAAGGAAGTTCCCGACGCGGAACGGTTCGGCGTCGTCGAAATGAAGGGACCGAATGTCACGCGTATCATCGAAAAGCCGGAAGCACCCCCCTCGAATTTCGCCGTCACCGGAATCTACTGTTATCCGGCGGATGTCTTCGAGATCATCCGCACCCTCCAGCCCTCGGACCGTGGCGAACTGGAAATCACCGATGTGAATAATGCCTATCTGGCGCAAGGCCGCTTGAAAGCAACAATGATGGAAGGCTACTGGTCCGACGCTGGAACATTCCCATCGCTGGCTCGCGCAAATGAATTGGTCCGGCAATCGCCACCACATACCTGAACCTGGATTACACGGATTGGATGGATTTTCTGGATTACTATCGAAAATGCAACCACACTATTATTCTTTCGAAACTACGACCAATAGATACAAAATATATTCTTTCCATACATTTTTCACCTTCTCGGTGACGCAAAACTTGAATTACGATACATTCGGCCTCTTGTCGTAAAAATTCATAATATATCGGAACTAAGAGTAATCCAGAAAATCCATCCAATCCGTGTAATCCAGGTTTATGAAGCTTTTTATTTCCGGGGGCGCCGGCTTTATTGGCGCGAACTTCGCCCATCACGCGGCAGCGCGTGGGCATCAGGTGCTTATTTACGATCTCCTCACCTACGCTGGGAACCCGAAGAACGTCGCGAACTTCACGCACCTCGTGAGAGGGGACATTCGCAACGCCCATGCGCTCGATCTGGTCTTGAGCGATGGCATCGATGGCGCGCCATTCGATGCCATCGTTCATTTCGCGGCCGAAAGCCATGTGGACCGTTCGATCTCACTGGCAATGCCGTTTGTCGAAACGAATGTGGTCGGTGCGGTCACGTTGATGGAAGCAGCTCGCAACCATCGCGTTCCGACGTTCATCCAAATCTCGACCGATGAAGTATATGGTTCCATCGAGGGAACGGGAGAATTCACTCTTGCTTCTCCGCTTCACCCTTCGAGCGCCTATTCTGCTTCAAAAGCCGCCGCGGATTTGCTGCTCCTTTCCTATCACCGCACGCATGGTTTGGATGTCCGCATCACGCGATGCACTAATAATTACGGGCATTTTCAGCATCCGGAGAAATTCATTCCGACCATCCTAACGAAGGCGCTTGCCGGTTCGCCAATCCCGATTTATGGCGATGGCAAACAAGTGCGCGATTGGATTTTCGCTCAGGACCATTGCGCCGGAATTCTCTCTGTGCTCGAACGCGGCGAGCCTGGTGCGGTCTATCATTTTGGAGGGCCTTCGCTCGATGGGAATGAAGTGGGAATTGCAAATCTCGAATTAGTGCATGTGGTACTTCGCATCCTCGCGGAAGAATCGGGTCGCGATCTTTCTGATTTTATAAAGCTCATCCAGCATGTCACCGACCGACCGGGCCACGACCGCCGCTACGCGCTCGATTGGTCGGAGACGACCCGCGAACTCGGATGGGAACCGACCACGCCGCTTGAAGAAGGGCTGCGAAAGACCATCCAGTGGTGGCTGGCGAATCCTGGATGGTGGTCTAACGTTTAGGAGAACAGTGAAAAAATTACTACTGATAGGACAAGGTCAAATTGGTTCGGCCATTACGCTGGATATGACCGATTTCGATATTCATGTCTGGCGAGAGGACATCGACGCGCTTTCGAGCGAGATTATCAAGGAGATTTCGCCGGACGCGATCGTGAACGCGGCCGGCAAAACGGATCTCAGTTGGTGCGAAGCGAACGCGCGCGAAGCCGTGCGCGTCAATCTTGAAGCGCCCGTGCGGCTGTATCAACGTATGACCGCGTTGCGTGGCGTAGCCGGTGGCATTCCGCGTCCGCTTCGCTTCATCCATTTTTCAAGCGGCTGTATTTGGGACGGCCCCTATACGAAAAGCGGCCAGCCCTTTACGCCGCAGTTACAGCCCACGCCTGCCTGCCTCTATACATGGACAAAAGCGGCCGCCGATGCCATGCTGCTCGATCTCGATCCGAAAAATATTGCGATTTTGCGGCCTCGTCAGGTTTATTCCGCTTCCAACCATCCTCGTAGTACGTTGGTTAAACTCCTCCGTTACCCGAAGCTCATTGACACACCGAATTCGGTAACCTCCATTGCCGCCATTGAAAAGACGCTGCGGATGATCCTGACGATCGGCAATGAATGGAACGGCGTATGGAACGTGTACGATCGCGGCGTGACCACCCCATTCCACATCGGCAAAATGCTCTATGAGGCTGGTCTGCGTGAGGAACCCCAGCCACTTTCGAAGGAAGAACTCGATCGCTTCCACACGCCAAAGCGCGTGGACACTGTGCTTTACGATGCCCGATATGAGCGGATGATTCAACCCGAAGATGTGCAAACCCAGCTTGGGCGCGCCATCGAGGAACTGAAAAAATCTTTCAAAAAGTGACGCACTGGACACTTATCGATACCTTTTTCGAGCGGACGGAAGGCCCGATGAAAGATCGTGTCTATGTACGCGCCCGCCCGGTACGTGGGAAACCATTTTCGGACACGACCTTTGCCCAGTTCGGCGAAAAAGTTCGAGACATTTTTGCTGGATTTGCATCGCTTGGTGTCGAGAGAGGCGATAGGATTGCCATCGTTTCGGAATCGCGTCCGGAATGGATGATCGGCGAATTCGCGGCGATGGCACTTGGCGCGATTTGGGTACCCATGTTCCCGACGCTAACGCCGCAGCAAATTTCGTTCATTGTGAACGATTGTGGTGCAAAGCTGCTCCTCGTCTCGAACGATCTGCAACTCGGCAAGGCGCTCAAAATTTTTACGAACTGCCCCTCGCTTCGCGCCATCGTTTTGCTAAGCGTTGAAACGAAGCTCACGACACCGGCGGATATCCGCATTGTTCCATTTCAGAAGCTGACACGAATAGCCGGGAGCGCTCCTGATTTTAATTCCGAAGCCCAGAAAGCGCGTGAAGACGATACCATTGCCATCGTCTATACCAGTGGCACGACCGGGAACCCGAAAGGCGTCATGCTCTCGCACCGCAATATCCGCGCGAACGTCGATGGCGCGCTCGCGGCAATCCCTTCGCTGGACGAGAACGATTCCGCGCTTTCGTTCCTGCCGCTTTGCCACACGTTCGAACATATTGCAAATCAGTTCTTTTTCTTTCGCGCAATGTCGGTAGCCTTTGCCGAGTCTGCCGATACGGTCGCAGAAGATTTGCTCGAAGTGCGGCCAACCGTCATGACCGGCGTTCCGCGTTTTTTCGAGCGCATCTATGGCCGCATCATGCGAATGCGGGATAAGCTTCCCACGCCGCGAAGAAAGGTTTTCGATTGGGCGCTGGCGGTCGGAATGAAGAATGGCAAACGCTTCGAAGGAGAATCGGTGGCGCTCCTCTCGCGAGCGATGCTGCCCATTGCCGATGCGCTTGTGTTGAAAAAAATTCGCGCGCGCACCGGAGGGCGTGTCCGCTTTTTTGTTTCTGGCGCAGCCGCGTTACCGGCGGATGTCGGGCGCGCGTTTGCTGCTTTCGGTCTTCCAATTTTGGAAGGATATGGACTGACGGAGGCCTCCCCCGTCCTTTGCGCGAACCATGTAGAAAAAATGAAATGGGGAACCGTCGGGCCACCGCTCGATAATTTGGAACTGAAAATTGCGGAAGATGGCGAAATTCTCGCGCGAGGACCGAACATCATGCAAGGATATTACGGCCAACCTGAAGCGACGCGCGAAATGATCGATCGCGATGGATGGCTGCACACCGGCGATGTCGGCCAGTTCGATTCCGAAGGGTTCCTGAAAATCACCGATCGCAAAAAACATCTTTTCGTGTCCACAGGCGGCAAGAACATTGCACCGGCGCCGATCGAAGCGTTGCTGACGGAATCTCCATATATCGATCAGGCGGTGCTGCTCGGCGATAAACAGCCCTTTTGCACCGCTTTGATCGTTCCCGACCGTGAAGCCTTGCGCGAAGCAGAGATTTCCGGAACGAAAGAAATTCATGTCCTCATTCAAAAAGAGATCGACCGTTTGTTATCGGCACTTGCAAGTTACGAGCGCGTTCGGCGCTTCATCATACTCGATGAAGCGTTCACCGTCGAAAACGGGATGATGACGCCGACGCTCAAAATCCGTCGCAAGGCTGTCGAGGAACATTATCGGGAACTCATCGAGGGAATGTATCGTATAAAAGAGGCCGTTTAACAGCGCCATCGAGCTATGGCCTTTCCATCCGCGTTTTTACAATTGAACTATGAGAATCTTTTGCCGTATCGTTCTCCTGATCGCTCTTGCCATGTTTGCGATTCTTTCCACGCGCGCCGTGGCACAAGGCGTTCCTTCCAGCTATATCCTTCCTGTTGAAGCGACCGTTGCCGCTTCGCCTGCAAGCATTACGCTGCACTGGCCTGCGGACGCGCAAGCCCAGCATTTTTATGTTTTCAAGCGCGTCCTCGAAAGCGGCGATGGATGGAGTTCGATTGATACGCTTCCGGCATCCGCGATTCAATATGTCGATAATAACGTCACTGTGGGAACCCAATATGAATACCGCGTGATCGATTCGACGAAGAACGATTCTGTTTATGCCGTATTTGGGTTCCTCGCTTCCGGGATTGAAGTCCCATCGCTGGTTCAGCCGGGAATCGTGGAACTGATCGTGGACAAAACCTACGACGTGCCGCTCAAAAAGGAAATCGGTCAACTCATGGCCGATCTCACCTCCGAAGGATGGCAAGTCGTTCGCCACGATGTCGCGCGGACCGACAATGTGACCGATATTCAATCGACGATCGAAAACGATTATAACAATCTCTATAATGTTCGTACCGTTTTTTTGCTCGGGCATGTTCCGGTCCCCTATTCCGGCGATATCGCACCGGATGGACATACGCCCGGCAATGGCGACCATCAGGGCGCATGGCCGGCCGATGTGTATTACGGAAACTGGGACGCTTCGTGGAGCGACAACACCGTTGACGATACAACCGCTGGAGATCCACGCAATAGAAATATACCCGGCGATGGCAAGTTCGATTTGGATGCGATCGACGAACCGATGGACCTCGAAGTTGGGCGGGTAGACCTCTACAATATGCCGAGTTCCCTGCAATCCGATACGTTGCTCCTGAAGCAGTACCTCGATCGCGACCATGCATTCCGCACAGGTCAGTTTATCGTTCCAACCCGCGCCTTGATCGACGATCATTTTGGATGCATTGCTGAAGCGGGAAAATTCATCACGACGAAAAACGGCAAACGCGATACAATTCCTTATGTCCTGCCTCTCGATTACGATGCACCGGCAACAGACGGTTGGAGAAACTTCCCGCCACTCGTTGGAAGCTCGAATATTGTTAACTTCCGGTCCATCGATACAGCATTTACGAATGCCGGAGACTGGTTCGGATATTTAGATACCGCAAAATATCTCTGGGCTTATGGTTGCGGGGGCGGCAGCTACGGTTCCTGCGGCGGAGTGGTATCGAGTCCCGGGCAATTTGCATCTCCGGGATATTCGGCTGTGTTCACGATGATGTTTGGAAGCTTTTTTGGCGATTGGGACCATCCTGATGACATTCTTCGCGGGCCGCTTTGCAGTTCCACCGGGCTGACCTGCTGTTGGGCCGGACGACCGTATTGGTATTTCCATCCGCTCGGCATCGGAGAGACGTTCGGTTACTGTGCTCGTCTTTCCCAGGATGTTACCGGCGTGATCGATTGGGGAACGATCGGCGTGAACTTTATTAGCTATAGTGATTATATGGTCAGTCCGTCCGTCGGTGGTGTGCATGTTGCGCTCATGGGCGATCCGACGCTGAGGATGCAGTATCTCTCCGATCCGCCGACATCGCTTTTGGCCAGCGCACAAAATGGATCGGTAATGCTAACCTGGAAAGCGCCGCAAGTTAAAGTTCCAGGATATAATATCTATCGTGCCGATGCGACAGGCGATACGCTGCTTCGCATTAATACTTCCCCGGTTTCCGGCACGGCTTTTACCGATATAGCCCCGCTCCTCGATAGCAATATCTACGTCGTCCGCGCAGCCGAACTCACAACAACGCCGAGCGGAAGTTGGTGGAACGAAAGTGGCGGTCCGAGCGTGGGCGTGAATGTCGCGGCAAGTAGTGTCGCAGAATCCGTTCCCACTGCCCCGCAACTGCTTGTGCAGCAAAATGGAGCATTTATCGATGTTCGCGTAACGGAAGCAACCGAAACAGCGATGCATCTCACGCTCGTCGATATGGCCGGTCGCACGGTCCTGTCCATTGCGGATGGAACGATTGCATCGGGCGTTTATCATTATCACCTTTCGACGACATCGCTTGCAGCGGGAGCGTATTTTATTCGGCTTGCTTCGATCGGCGATCTTCTGACGGCGAAAGTTGCAATTGTTCGATAAAAGATGTGATGCAAACTAACGTTTGCACCACATTTTTTTACCCTACTTTTTCCATCGGTCCATCCAGGGGCCGGTGACGTGTGCATCGTCTTTTGAAATAGGTCGGCCGCGCTCCTGCAGCACATCGTGCAGACCGACTTGCCTCGATTGCGCCGCCCATGATTCCCAATTGGGCTGATAATCGCGATCGCGCGCTGTGCGCAAAAGGATTGGCTCTTTGATGGATTCCATGCCGCTCACTTCGTCCGGCCGCTGCCAACGCAAGTCGATCGACCAGCGAATGATGTCCGAATCGTTCTCTGTGGAGCGATGCGGGATGAGATTATTGAGAAACAGGACGGAACCTTTATCCATCGTACACGTCACGATCTCGCCTATGGGAAGATCGGATTCATCGATATAAAGATACCAAGAATCCTTGCGCCCGCGCGTGTTTTCCAGTTTGTGATGGTAAACGTCAGGCTGTTTCCAATCGAGCGGATGTTCAGGACGCATCACCTGCATACACCCATTTACTTCGTTGGCATCGACAAGCGGAATCCATGCTGTTGGCTGAAAGGTAAACTCCGAACCGACAGCAAGATAGGCCGTATCCTGATGCCAGGGAACAGTCGCAAGCGCATTGTGCGGCGTTTTGGCGCGAAGGTTCCAGACGGGATGGCCTGCAATCTCCG